>JAOAIL010000006.1 GCA_026414725.1 bacterium | reverse complement strand
GCTCCAACCTGGGAAAGAGAGATAGAGCCGGAAGATATAAGTGTACTGAAAGGGATAGTGGGGATGAGTATGATAGGAGGTGTAGGTAGTCCCACACAGTTCTATTTTGGGGCACGGCTGGAGTATGCGTTGAGTGATAATGATGTAAGTGCAGTTAATTCTCTGGTAGGTGGAACAGAGTTTGATATAGAGCAGGAGATGGATGACAGTTTACTCTCACTTACCGCAGGACTGAACCATGACTTTGGGAATAGCTGGAGTTTAGAGTTCGGGTTAAGGGGAGACCTGTCTGATGACTACAACGCATACACGGGAAGAATGTTTATAAGAAAAAGTTTCTAAACAGATAAACAACCTCTACCGATGGGAGAGGGAATTAGTAAGGGATAGAATTGTAAGAGGGGCTGTGTAAACCACAGCCCCTTTGTTTTCTTCTTGTCTCATTCCATCCACTTGCTGGTAGAGGAAAACAACAGAATAAATAGAGAAAAAATGACTACTTATAAACGGGCAGGTGTTGATATATCTTTAGGGGATACCTGTTCAAAGATAATGTCTTCTGCTTCTAACAGTACATTTAAGAACAGGAAAGGGAAGAAGGGAGAGGTTAAAATTTTAGAAAGCGAGGGACTTCACAGGGTTATCACAATATCCCTCGGGACTATGAAACTGATGCTTAATAGCGATGGTATCGGCACAAAAGTAGAGATTGCTGAAAGAACAGGTATTCATAGAACAATGGCATATGACCTATTTGCGATGCTGTGTGATGATGCTGTAAGGTATGGTGCAGAACCGGTGGCTATCTCCAATATCCTTGATGTAAATAAACTTTCTGTGGAGGTGGTAAAAGAGTTATCTGAAGGGATGGTAAAGGCAGCAAAAGATGCAGGGGTTGCTGTTGTATCAGGAGAGATAGCAGAGTTAGGTATTCGTATCTCCGGCTATGGAAAGTATAACTACAACTGGGCAGGGACGGTTTTAAGTATTATAAGAAGAGAGATAAAACCAGATATGATTAAGAAGGGACAGTGTATTGTAGCACTGAAAGAGGATGGGTTCAGGTCCAACGGAATATCTCTCGTAAGGAAGATTCTATCAGAGAAATACGGAGGAAACTGGCACAAAAAGAAGATAAAAGGGAAAAGATTAGGTGAGATGGTGCTTACCCCTTCAAGGATTTATACCCCTGCGGGGCTGGATATGTTAAGTTTTGTTGAAGGAATAGTACATATTACAGGTGGTGGTATCCCGGGAAAATTAGGAAGAGTGCTTTCAGCAAGTGGAACAGGAGCAGATATTATAGACCTTTATGAACCACCAGATATTATGTTTTTATGTCAGAAATGTGGCGGTGTGGATGATAGAGAGGCATATACGGTATGGAATATGGGTCAGGGGATGCTTCTTATTACATCACAGCCAGAAAAGGTTATTAAGACAGCAGAGAAATATAAGATTAAAGCAAAGGTATCAGGAGAGATTACAGGAAAAAAAGGTATCCGTCTTGTCAGTAAGGGATATTATAAACAGGGCAGAGTTCTGCTTTTTCCATAATCTATATCTTTTTACCTGTGCTCGCTTTAGAGAGAGTGGAGTATTTAACACCTTTCAGTGCTTTTAAGAGTCCATAAAGACGTCTTATTGCATCTGCCTTCCCTTTTACCACTACGATTTCAAGACAGTTGTGGTGGTCCATATGTATATGCTGCTGTGGAGATGATATTTTCATAATAGTCATGCTGTATATCCATTATCCTTGAAACAAGTTCCCTTTTGTGGTGGTCATAGACAATAAGTATACAACCAGCAACATCAGTATCTTTTTCCCATTCCTCCTCTACAAACTCCTTCCTTATGATGTCCCTTATTGCCTCAGAACGGTTTTTATACCCTTCATCCCTTATATACCTGTCAAATGTCTCAAGGAGTTTCTCCTCCATTGATACCCCGAACCTTATTATCTTTTCCATTTTTCCTCCATCCCGTATATTTTATCTTAATCCTTTATATGATACAATTTTAAGGGGTGAGGATGAAGATTAAAACAGGTATTCATCCTCACCCTAACCCTCTCCCCTCAAGGGAGAGGGTAAATAAGAAATCCTCCCCATATGAGGGGGATACCTAAAATACCTTCTCCCTATGGGGGAGAAGGTTAAGGATGAGGGGGAAAAGTACATCGGAGGTCTCACCCTCCCCTTAATCCCCTCCCCTCTAAGGGAGAGGAGAATTAATAGAACCTCTCCACTCAAGGGAGAGGGTAAATAAAAAGGAAACAGATGAGGAAAGAAAAGATAATATGTGTGATACCTGCAAGGTACGGCTCTGAACGGTTGAAAGGTAAAGTGCTTTATGAAATCAATGGAAAGACCGTGCTCCACAGGGTATATGAAAGGGCAAAGAAGGTTAAAGAGTTCTCTGCTATATATATTGCCACAGATGATAGAAGGGTAGCAGAGGAAGCAGGACGGATAGGCGCAGAAGTGATAATGACATCCCCTGACTGTAAAAGCGGGACTGACAGGGTAGCAGAGGCAGTTAAAGATATGGATGTGGATATAGTGGTAAATATACAGGCAGATGAGCCATTTTTACCTGTTGAAGCAGTTGAAAAACCACTGGAGATAATGAAAAAAGATAAGGACATTTATGCTGCCACATCAGCCACAAAGATAAGAAAAGCAGATGAGGTCTATGATACAAATGTTGTAAAAATTGTTTTTGATAAGGAAGGGAATACCCTTTATTCTTCCCGTTCTTTAATCCCCTACCCTTCTCTCTATTTCACAGGCAATACTCCTGAATTGTTGAAAAGGGTGAGTTTTTATAAACATATAGGTGTATATCTTTTCAGGAAGGAGTTTCTCAAGATATTCCATAAACTGCCTGTCAGTCCGCTTGAAAGGATTGAGAAATTAGAGCAGTTAAGGATTATTGAAAACGGATATAAACTTAAGGTTATAGTTATCCAGAGGGATTCTCCTTCAGTGGATACACTGGAAGATATAAAACGTCTCACGGCAATGGAGTAATATGCCTTGAAATTATTCTCCTCCCTTACTTCTCTTTTTCCTCTCCCTTGAGGAGATAGGTTCTGTTAAGTTTCCCCTCTCTCAGAGGGGAGGGTGAGACCTTTTCTATACTCTTCACCCCCACCTGTTCTTGCCCTGACGGGCTTCAGTCAACGGGCTCACCATCTCGCCATCTGTGCTATACGTTGCTCCTTACTCGTCGCACCAGCACCCTCCCCCCTCATATGGGGAGGATTTTCTTCTTTTCCCCTCTCCCTTAGAGGGGAGAGGGGCAGGGTGAGGGTGAGACCTCTGCTACACTTTTCCCCCTCATCCTTAACCTTCTCCCCCCCATAGGGAGAAGGTAATTCAGGTATCTCCCCTCATATGGGTAGGAATTTTTGGGTGATAGGAATTAGGGTGAGGAAAGAATATATAATAATCTCATATAGGGAATAAATCTCTTTTTTATATTATTCTATAGAGGTGGTATTAATCAGAGGGAAAGAAAGTTTTTAAGAATTGTTTTGCCATACTCGGTAAGTACTGCCTCTGGATGGAACTGAACACCAAATAGTTTATATTTTTTATGTCGTACTCCCATTATCTCACCCTCTTTCGTCCACGCATCAACAATAATTTCAGGTGGTAAAGAACCGTTTTTGATGAGGAGTGAGTGGTACCTTGTAGCAGTAAATGGAGAAGGAATACCTTTATATAGCCCTGTCTTTTTGTGGTATATAATGGAGGTCTTGCCGTGCATAAGTTTGTCTGCTTTTATAATCTTGCCACCATAAACATAGCCAATACACTGATGCCCCAGACACACACCTAATATGGGTATACTTCCTGTAAAGTTTTTTATTACATCACAGGAAATCCCTGCATCTTCAGGTCTTCCAGGACCCGGTGATATAACTATATGGGAGGGCTTTAATTTTTTAATCTTCTCAATGGAGATAGCATCGTTCCTGAATACTACTACCTTCTGTTTTAGTTCTCCGAAGTACTGTACAAGGTTATAGACAAAAGAATCATAGTTGTCTATCATCAAAAGCATTGTTATATCCTCCTGGCAAGTTTATATGCTTCCATCAGTCCTCTTGCCTTATTCTCTGTCTCCCTGTATTCCTTTTCCGGTACAGAATCAGCAACAATTCCTGCACCTGCCTGTATATAAAGTTTGTTCTCCTTGATGAAGAAGGTTCTTATTGTGATACAGAAGTCCATATTGCCCTGTAAACTGAAATATCCTACAGCCCCAGCATATGGACCTCTTTTCTCCGGTTCAATCTCCTCTATAATCTCCATCGCCCTTATTTTAGGTGCACCTGATACAGTGCCTGCGGGAAAAGATGCCTTAATGAGGTCCACCGCACTCTTACCAGGTTTCATCTTTCCTTCTACATTTGATACGATATGCATCACATGGGAGTATTTTTCTATCACCATAAGTTCTGTTACCTTTACTGTTCCGGGGATACACACCCTTCCTAAATCATTCCTTCCTAAATCCACAAGCATTATATGCTCTGCCCGTTCCTTCTCATCTGCAAGTAATTCTGTTTCTAATTTTGCCTCTTCCTTCTCATTTCTTCCCCTCGGCCTTGTTCCTGCAATAGGTCTTATCGTTGCCTTTTTCCCATCTAATTTTACCAATATCTCAGGGGAAGACCCTACAAGTTTAAACTCACCAGCGTCAATATAAAACATATATGGTGAGGGATTTACAGTTCTCAGTGCCCTGTAGATATTGAAGGCAGGAATGTCTAATTCTTTCTGCCATCGCTGGGCTATCACCGCCTGTATGATATCCCCTTCTCTTATATACCTTTTTGTCTTCTTTACAGCGTCTATAAAGGCACTGCGGTTAAAATTACTCTGGAATGAAACATCTCCATTATTATAAGACAGAGGATGTTCTAAAAGTAGTGTGTGTTTTTCTATCTGGTCTTTAAGAGATTCCAGACGGGAACAACCATCTTTATATCCTTCCTCAGGGGACGTCCATTCATTAATTTTGACATTGGTAACAAGTATAATCTTTCTTTTGAAGTGGTCAAAAATAGCCATATCGCCTGCAAGAATGAAAAAGAAGTCAGGTGTATTCAGAGTATCCGGAGAGATATCTGGAAGTTTTTCTATCTGACGGACAAAGTCATAGGAAAAATAACCAATCAGTCCTCCTGTAAAACCAGGAAGATTACTGTATGAGGGGGCAATATTTTCCAGAAGAATCTTATCTATAACAGAGGTTGTGACCTCAGAACTGATGGTCTGTTTTTCCCCTGAACGGTTATTATATATCTCAACATCTTTACCCTTTCCTGTTATAACCAGTTCAGGGTTTGTTCCGAGGAATGAATATCTGCCGACCTTCTCTTCCTGTTCTGCACTCTCTAACAGAAAGTTATAAGTCCCCTTTCTTATCTTTAGAAATGCAGAGACAGGGGTTTCCATATCTCCAATTACTTCTCTATACAGAGGAACCCTCGGATACTTCTCTGCCAGTTTCTTAAATGTGTTATAGTCAGGATATGTATCCATCAAAGCATCTCTTCTCCTATAATATACCATCTATTATCTCTCTCTACCAGATAAAGTATTTTGTAGCCCGTACTGGAAAAGTTATCGGAAGAGTATTTTTGTCTGAAGAAAGCAAGTAATAGATTACCTAATGGTGTCTTCCCGTAAGGCAAAATCTGTAGTTCTGATACATCCACCTTTATATGTTTTTTCTGCCTGTTTATATCCGCTTTATATGCCTTATACTGCTTTTTATCCTTTCCTCCTGAATAGAACATCTCGTCATAGACAGCCATATATTTATCTATATCCAAACTTTCCCATCCTTCTTTCCATAATTTAACTGTTTCTATCGCTTTCTTAAAGGCATTATAGTCAATATTAAGGTCTCCCTCACTTATAGATACAAAGGTCTTCCTTACCACTATATCGTCTATCAATCTGCTCATATCATTATCACTTACCACCACGCATCCCTCACTGTTATAAGGTGTCCTCGCTATAGGAGTTCCATGTAGCCATATTCCATCACCATCTCTCTGGAGCCGTCTATCAATAAGGTTCGGATAGTTCAGAGGGTATGCGGCTATCCCGTATTTAGAAGGAAGAGAAGGACCTTCCATTTTAGAAATTATAAGGTATGTACCATCCGGTGTTCTTTCATCTCCCTGTTTCATTTTAGGTCCTGTGTTTTTCCCTGTTGTGCATGGTAATGTCTCAATGACCTTTGCACCGGTAGGTTCCATATTATAAACATATAGTTTCTGATTTCCCTTGGAGACATAGATAAACTTATAAGGACCGATATCAGGCAGAATAACAGCAGGTCTTTCTGTCTCCTTTTCCTTTTTTGTCAGTTGTTGTAACCTGGCTTTTTCTGATTGAGCGAGGGTTATCTTTTTCTGCTTAATATATAGGGCATACCTGAGCCGTCGCATATTTACATTATCACCTGCTATCTTTAAACCTTCATCTACATATACCTCTGCCTCTTTATAATTACCCTGTTGGAACAGTGCGTTGGCAAGATAATAAAATAGTTCAGGTTCTTTTACACCATTAAGATATGCTTCTTCAAGTGCCTTTATGCCGGCAGAGATATTGTTTATTCCCAGATATAACCTTCCTAACTGATACCAGTACTGTCCATTATCCGGCAGTCCTTTTAGAGCAAATTCATAAAGAAGTATTCTGTCCTGAACAGATGTTGCTTCATTTATACGGTTATCAAGATATCTTTCAGTTTCTTGCTTATTGGTCAGAAGCGCTTCTATCAGGAATTTTTCACTCTCATCCTTAATCCCTATTTCATAGAGCAAAATAGCAAACTCTATCTTTGCCGGCACATCTCCTTTTACTACTTTAAGGATACCTGTATATTCATCAATAAGTTTTCTATCTCCCGGGTTATTTTTTATCGCTAAACGATATGCTTTCAGGGATTTATCAAGATATCTCCTCGCTTTTATATCCCACTTAACATAAGATAACTGTCCCTCTCTGGTACAGGAAGATAGAAAAATACTTACTACTGTTATCAGTAATAGCTTGTTCCTCATATATTTTAGTTATTCTTCAATGATAATCGCTTCTACCGGGCAACTCTCTGCTGCCTCCTTGACCTTGTCAGCAAGGTCTCCTGAGACCACAGGGGATTTTACGATAGAGACCGCCTCAGGCATCTCAAATACCTCAGGGCAAATATCTACACATAAACCACACCCTGTACAGAGTGACTCATCAACTCTCACTTTCATCCAGACCTCCTTGTACTTGTAGAAATAAAATTAATTTTCGCAAAATTTTAATACCTATCTATATTTTTGTCAACTCATCATATATAATAAGATAAAATTTGAAAGTTTACTTAAATTGTATCCCCTTTCCCCATCCCTCTCCCTTGAGGGGAGAGGGGATGGGTGAGGGTGAATCCTTTGCTTACACTCTCCACCCCCACCTAATTCCTCCCCCCTCATATGGGGAGGATTTCTCTTTATACTATTTTGAGCGGAAGATACAATCTGAAGGAAACCTTTCAGGGGAGATGGAAGGGACAAATTTTTTTGTTCTCCTGTCATGATAGCCGGAGATATCTTCTGATATCCCGAGAGTTTTCCGTATACCTGCCATAAATAACTCTCTAATATATTTCCCTATAATTGATGCAATTGCAGCAGGAAAGGATTTCTTCTCTACATCTGTGTAAAAGCCCATTGTGAATGTTTCATTATCTCCTTCCATCCGGTATAAGGAGACATCTTCTTTCTCTTCAATAGTTTCACATTGATAGTCATAAAGGTAATAAGTTAGATATTTTTTGTAAAATTTTAATCCTCCAACCCTGCCTGCATATACAGAGAGCATATTTTTATCAGGGAGGTTCTTTATAATATCGCAGAATGCAGAAAGATTAAGCAGGAATTTATGGTCTCCCTTTTCTATAAAATTGTTGATTCTCTTGGGACATAGAGCAATTGATTGTATCTTTTCTATCTCTATTCCATTCTTTCCCATCCATCCAGACAACTCTTCACATTTTTTACCTTCCGACCATATAAACCTATCCGGAATATTACGGGTGCAGATATTCAATCCGGAAAGACAATCATATTTTACACAGAAATTTTCAAGTATTTCTACTGGAGATGAAGGTGTTCTACCTTCAAGAAGATAAAAAAGAGATAAAACCGTATCTTCTAATTGTGAGAACCTGTCTATATTTCTTGAAAAAAATTCCTTGCTATCACTTATACCATCAAACCAAACGTCTTTTCCTCCATACCTTAACAGGACTCCTGTAATGACGAGAGGACCCATAAGCGGTCCAAGTCCATTTTCATCTATCCCGAGTATCCTTTTTTTCTCTGGCATAGCATCCCTTATTATCCCTCTCCCCTTCCCTCTCCCTTAGAGGGGAGAGGGACAGGGTGAGGGTGAAACCTTTGCTTACACTCTCCACCCCCACCTAATTCCTCCCCCCTCATATGGGGAGGACTTTCTTTCCTCTCCCTTGAGGGGAGAGGGACAGGGTGAGGGTGAGACCTTCACTATACTTTCCCCCTCTTAACCTTCTCCCCCATAGGGATAAGGTAATTTATGTCTCTCCCTCTTATATGGGGAGGATTTGTTTGAGAAATAAAAAAGCCCGCCAAAATATATGGCGGGCTGCACCCTGTTTTCTTCGCCTAAAATACAAAAACCCTTTTTCCTGTACTCCGCAGGAAAAAGCTGCGCCATTCCTCAGAGCAGGTCTTCTGACTTGGGCTTCATTCTACTCTTCCACCTTCCCGTCTTTTCAGACAGTGGCTTTTGGAATTTCGTCAGCCCTACAGCGCCGGGAGCGTAGTCGTCTCCTCACCTTGGTGAGTGCGACACTTCCCTATTAAGCCCTCTCGGGCACTCTGAGATATTATCTCCAATTTTGTGATATTATACCCATATACAAAATTTTGTCAAGAGGTATTTAAAAATATTAAAATTTATTCTTCTGCGTGGTGTTTGATATTTTTCCCTTCAACCATAAATACCACATCTTCACAGAAGTTTGTTGAAAGGTCTGCCACCCGTTCAAGTGAGCGTGCAACCCTCATAAGTTGTAATGCCCTTTCTATAGTTGCAGGGTCTGTTATCATATAGGTTAAAAGTTCTCTGATTACCTGGTCTCTTAAATTATCCACTACATCATCTCTTGTGCATATTTCACGGGCAAGCATAGAATTATCTGTTACAAACGACTGGATACTATCTTTTAACATCCTTACACTCAAATCTGCCATACGAGGAATATCTATAAGTTTTTTTACCTCTGGTTTTTTTATAAGAAAAAGGGATGCTTCTGCAATATTAACTGCTTCATCACCTATTCTTTCAAGGTCGTTGTTAATCTTCATTATCATAAGGACGGTTCTTAAATTCTTTGCTTTCGGTTCATACCGCGCAATTGCCTCAATACATATTTCTTCAATCTCTATCTCTGTATGGTTTGCTTTTGTTTCTTCTTCCTCTATAAGTTTTTTCAATATTTTTTCATCTTTTTCAAGCAGTCCTGTAATACTTTCTTCTATCATTCTCGCTACAAAAGATGCATAAGCAATGATACTTTCTTTTAACCGCTGTATCTCTTGTTCTATCATTTTTCTCTCCTTATGTTTTATCCCTCTCCCTTGAGGGGAGGGGATTAAGGGGAGGGTGAGAACTTTACTTTTACTCTCTACCCCCACCTATATCCTCCCCCCTCATATGGGGAGGAACTGTTTTCCCTCTCCCTTGAGGGGAGAGGGGCAGGGTGAGGGTGAGACCTTTGCTAAACTTTATCCCTCATCCTTACCTTCTCCCCCCGAGGGAGAAGGTAATTTAGGTCTCTCCCCCTCATATGGGTAGGAGCATTACTCAAACATATTTTCAATTATCCAAACTTACCTGATAAATACTCCTCTGTCTTAGGATGTGAAGGTACTGTAAAAATTCTTTCTGTAGGTCCATACTCTATCAGTTCTCCTAAATAAAGAAAGGCAGTATAATCAGATACTCTCGCTGCCTGTTGCATATTATGTGTGACTATGACAATAGTATAATTTTTTTTAAGTTCCGTTATAAGTTCTTCTATTCTGTTTGTAGATATAGGGTCTAAACTTGCACAGGGTTCATCAAAGAGTATTACCTCTGGCTCTACCGCCAGACATCTCGCGATGCACAATCGTTGCTGCTGTCCGCCAGAAAGCATAAGTGCGCTATCATTGAGACGGTCTTTAACCTCATCCCACAGGGCTGATTTTTGAAGTGCCTCTTTAACTTTTTTTTCAATAAGTTCTTTATCTTTTATATTATGGATTTCAAGTCCATATGATATATTTCTGAAGATACTTTTAGGAAAGGGATTGGGTTTTTGAAATACCATACCTACCTTCCTTCGTAATTCTACAACATCGGTTTCCTGTGATAGTATATTTTCCTTATCAAGATATATTACGCCTTCTACTTTTGTCCCAGGGATAAGGTCATTCATACGATTAAAAAGACGGATAAAAGTTGACTTACCACATCCAGAAGGTCCTATAATAGCAGTAACAGAATTTTTATAGATGTCCATATTGATGTTTTTAAGGCATTGGTATTTTCCATAGTAAAAATTCAGGTTTTCTACTTTTATCTGTACTTCAACCATAGTAGGTTCTCCTTTGTTTCTGTCTGAAATATATTGCTATCGCTGATATAAAAAGCACGAGGAACATAAGGATAAGTGCACAGCCATAAGCAATCTGTGTCTGTTTCTCAGGATAGATTCCTTCTGTCATAAGTCCATAGATGTGGTAGGGCAGAGCCATTACCTCTGAAAATATAGATTTAGGATAACTTTTTACATAGAAAGCAGCAGCAGTAAACATAATGGCTGCTGTTTCTCCTGCTGCTCTACCTGTGCTTAAGATAACGCCTGTGAGAATTCCGGGCAGTCCTGCAGGTAGAACAACCTTTCTTATTGTCTGCCACTTTGTTGCTCCTAATGCGAGAGATGCTTCTCTTAATGACTGTGGTACTGCCATAAGTGCTTCCTGTGAAGCGGATATAATTCCAGGGAGTATAAGAATTCCGAGTGTTAAAGAGCCAGAAATTATTGATACACCAAAATTAAAAAGTTTAACAAAAACAGCAAGTCCGAATAGTCCAAATATAACAGAAGGTATACCTGCCAGGTTATTTATGCTAATTCTCAGTATATTTACCACAAGATTTTTAGGAGTGTATTCATTCAGATATATGGCACATCCAACACCTATAGGGACAGCAAAGATTATTGCTCCTAATGTAAGATAGAACGTGCCTACAATAGCAGGGGCAATACCTCCTTCTGTCATACCGCTTTCAGGTATCTGTGTGAGAAATTCAAATGAAATGATTTTTATTCCTCTTATAGTTATGAAATACAATATCAAACCGAGTGATAGAAGTGTTAAAATGATACATATGCATATTATTGAAAACCATACTTTTTCAATAATTCTGTTTTTTGTATATCTCACCTACCTGCTCCTAACTTAATCCTATGTTTTTTACTTATAAACTCAGCAATGATGTTGAAAATCAGGGTAATAAGAAAGAGTAATAATCCGAGTGTAAAGAGTGCATTATAGTGTAAACTGCCCATAACTGTCTCTCCCATTTCTGCTGCAATAGTAGATGTAATGGGACGTACTGGCTGAAGGAATGACTTCGGTATAATTGCAGAGCCACCTGTAACCATAAGTACAGTCATTGTCTCACCTATTGCCCTGCTTATACCGAGAATTATAGCAGTAAAGATACCTGAACTTGCAGATGGGAGTACTACTTTTATTACTGTTTGCCATCTGTTAGCCCCTAATGCCAGTGATGCCTCACGGAAACTTTTAGGGACAAAATTTATTGCATCTTCGGATAAACTTGTTACTGTTGGTGTTGCCATAATACCGAGTATTAAACTACCTGTGAGTGCTGTAAGGCCCGTTGGGAGGTTAAAGATTTTCTGTATAAAAGGAGCAACCACCACCATACCAAAAAACCCATAAACAATAGAAGGGATACTGGCGAGTATTTCTATAAGGGGTTTAAGTATTTCTCTCTGTCTATGACCTGCCAGTTCGGTAAGGTATAATGCACTTCCTATACCGAGAGGTATACATACAAACATTGCTCCTGCTGTGACAAATAATGATGCAAGGATTAGTGGTAATGCACCGAATTCAGGTGGGTCATAGGTAGGATACCAGTATTTTCCAAAAAAGAAGTTATGAAGGGAATAGTGTTTAAATAAGGGGAAAGATTCAGTAAATAGTGTAATTGTAATGCCTGTAAGAAAGATAAGAGAAGTAAAGGCAAGAACTCCAAATATCCAGTGGTAGATATTTTCTTTTATTCTATAGTGTTTACCCATTCCTCTATCTTTTGTTTTATTGCATCCCGTAACTTCCTCATCTGTTCCAATTTCTCTTCATAACTTCCTTCAAATTTAGCAGGGTCATCAAAGTTCCAGTGGAGTGTCTGTAAGGTATTGGGAAATACAGGACATCTGTTTCCCTTATCACATACAGTAATAACATAGTGGTACCTTTTTCCTTTTTTATAAAGTTCAAAAACACTCTGGGTTTTATTCCCCGAAATATCAATACCTACCTCTTTCATTACTTCAACGGCGAGAGGGTTAATAGTCCCTGGATTTAACCCTGCGCTTTCCACTTCAAATCTATCACCTGCAATTTTTTTAAGGAACGCTTCTGCCATCTGACTTCTCGCAGAATTAAATTCACATACAAAAAGGACTTTCTTTTTCATTTTTTGTTCCATATATTATACCATTAAAGTTAAAAAATTTTTAATCTATCCCTCGCCCTTGAGAGGAGAGGTATAGGGTGGGGGTGAGACCTTCTTTCACTTCCCACCCCCACCTGTTTCCTCCCCCCTCGTATGGGGAGGATATAGAATAATTTTTCATCTTAATGCAGTCCTACGAAACCAACCTCTTCAACAAGTTTCTGTCCTTCTTTACTTAATAAAAAGTCAAGAAATTTTTTTACTTCACCTTTCGGTTCACCATCTGTATACATGAATAAAGGTCTTGCATATTTATACTTTCTTGAGAGTATCGTGCTTTTTGAAGGGATTATGCCATCTATAGCAATATCTTTAACTGAAGATGTAATGTATCCCATCCCTACATAGCCAATGGCTCCAGGGGTCTGTGCTACTGTGGTTGCTACTGCCTGGTTGGATGCCTGCATTAATGCATCAGGCCTTACTTTTTCACCTTTTAGTGCAAGTTCATTAAATGCCTCATATGTTCCTGAAGCACTATCTCTGGAAACCACAACGATTTTGAGATTTGGACCTCCTACCTGAGACCAGTTGTTAATTTTACCGGTATATATATCCTTTACCTGTTCTCCAGACAGTTGACTTACAGGATTGGATGGGTGGATGACTATCGCTATTCCATCCAGTGCTATCACATTGGCTTTTGGCTTTACTCCTTTACCTGCTGCTGTCTGTATTTCTTTATCCTTTATAGGTCTGGAAGAGTTTGCTATATCACAGGTCTTATCTATTAAGGATGCAATACCCACTCCTGAACCACCACCTCTTACTGTGATTTTTATTTGAGGATTTTTTGACATATAGACCTCTGCTGCTTTCTGTGCTATGGGTAGAACTGTTGTGGAGCCAGCCATTATGATTTCTTCTGCTGAGAAAGCCATCCCTAATCCCATTACTACTAACGCTATTAATATCTTCTTTATCATCTTCCCCTCCTTTCTTTAAAATGACACTGCATAGTCAACCTGCAGTGTATTTACATCTCTTTTCTTGTTTGTCCCCAGTCCCTCAGATATCATATATGTTATTCCGAGTGTTGAACTATCAGTTGTTGCATATTTGAAACCAAAGGTATGTCCTTTTGCATCAGTTCCACCTTCAGAGAATGAGCCATCAGGCATAAACTCCAATACAGCATCTGCCTCAAGACGTCTGTAGTCATAAGAGAATTCCCATGTTTTTTGTTTTTTAGCATTGCCGAGCTTAAACCCATAGATAAAGCCAGTATCTCCATCAATATCTGAAGAACCGATATTTCTCACATATTCACCATATAAGGTAAGAGGGAGTTTTTCTTCTTTTAATGTGAACTCAACAGGAGTAAAGTCAATATATGCACCCCAGATGTCATAATCATATTTATAGTATTTTTTGCCCCCACTTGTATATAATGTATTACCTTTGTTATTACAACTCGGAGATACTTTAGCCGCTTCCTGATTAGCAATATCATCATAGTCATAATATACAACGGCTGCTTTGAAACTTCTTTCTCCAATTTTTCCTCTGTATCCCAGTTGTGTTCCAAGCATATAAGGGTCTGTAATGGAGTCCTTGTTCTCCCACACAGGAAAATATCCACCTGTTACAAAAAACTCTCCGATGTCTTTGCCTTCATTATTTTTAATAGGGAAAGTTTTCTGGAGTACAATACCTTCAGGATTGAGGTCTCCTGACCAGACGAGGTTTGTTGAAATAAATGGGTTTGCTATCTTACCACCGGTTAAGGATAGTGTTGGTACAGAGGCAAAAGTATATTTCAGATATGCCCTATCAAGCCAGATACTTTTATCACTGAACGCTTCAGTAAGTGTCTGGTTTGCACTCGTTGGGTCAGCGCTATCTCCTGTTGCTAATCTCAAGCCCGCCTCCAGTCGGTCATTAACCTTTGTGTCAAATCCCCATCTGAATCTTATTCTTGTTCTATCTCTGTCTGCAATATAAGAACCATCCTGATTGTCTCTTTCAATATTTTCATATCTCAGACGGATATCTCCCTTAAATTTTGTCTCTTTTATCCATTTGGAGATTTTATCTGAATCCTTTCTCGCTAATGCTTCCTGTGCCCTCGCTTCTTCCTCTGCTTCTGCCAGTATTTTGTATGCCTCACCTTCAGTTAAAATACCTTTTTCAACTAACTTTTCTACCAGACGGTCTACCTCAGAAGCAAAGGAAAAAGATACCCCTGCTATTATCAGCAGAGTTATTATAATCTTCATAGTCCTTATCATTTTTATTCCCTCCTTTTGTTTTTCTCTTCTCTGCCACTACTGCTTTTTATCACCTCCTTTCAGGCATTTTTGAGAAGAGTATATTTTTCTTTTGCATATACTTTACCCGTAGGGAATAAAGAATTGATAAAGGAATTGTTAAGATTCTGTTAAATCGTTATGGGGATAAAAAAGAGTTTTTCAGGTATTATTACAACTTAATGGAAGAGAGATAATAACTTCTGTCCCTTCACCGAGTGAACTTTTTATTTCTATTGTTCCTTTATGTAGGATGACTATATGTTTTACTATAGCAAGTCCCAGACCTGTACCACCTGTCTCTCTTGAGCGTGATTTATCTACTACATAAAATCTTTCAAATATCCGTGGAAGGTCTTTTTCAGGGATGCCTATTCCTGTATCTTTTATACCGATAATTAAATTCCTGTCTGTTTTTTCTGTCTTGATGGTTATCTCTCCGCTATCTGTATATCTTATAGCATTATCAAGAAGATTGATAATCAGGTCTTCCAGTTTGTAAGGGTCTCCTGAGATATAAGTAATGGATGTATCCATATTAACTTTTAATGAAAGATTCTTCTGGATTATTCTTTTCTCAAACATACTAATAACTTTTTCAATAACCTCTTTTATATTAACCTTCTGGAATTCTATTTTTATTTCTTCAAGTTCTGAAAGTTTAAGCAGGTCTCTTACAATACCTGTAAGGCGTTCCGTATGATTTAGTATTATTTCAACCTGTCCTTTCAAGTATGATGGGATTTCTTCATAGATTGTTTCAAGATACCCCTTTATTACTGTGAGAGGTGTTTTTAATTCATGAGAGATATTGCTTATCAGTTCTTTTTTTATTCTTAATATCTCTTTTGAATCAGTGATGTCTTTCAATGTTATAAGTATCTCATTATCTGTTAAAGAAACAAAATGTACAGCATAAAACTGGTCTTTGTAGAGGAGTTCTGTCTGTAATGTTTTTCCTTCTGGTATATTATGTATTGCTTCAATAAACTCTGTCTGATTAAAAAATTCAATATAATTATGACCTTCTGGTGGACTACCGATAATATTCTGTATCTCTGTATTTGCAAATTTTATAATACCCTGTTTATCAATTACCATTACAGGAATCGGAAAAGATAACAGGACTGTTTCTATTTTTGTCTGAATCTCTTTTTTTATCTCGGTAAGTTCAGTAATCTGGAGAGTAAGTTTTTTGTTAATCAGGGATAGATTATGGATTTTTATGAATAAGAATATTAATCCACATAAGAGTCCAAAACAAATTAAAAAAAATATAGCAGTTATCATTCTTCTATTTTATAACCAATTCCCCTTACATTTTTTATGTATCTACCTGCCTTACCTAATTTATCACGGAGATTTTTTATATGGACATCAACAGTCCGCTCTATCACAAATTTTTCTCCTTCCCATAAAAGGTTGATAATTTTGTCTCTCGGGAATACCCATCCTTTCTTAGAAGCAAGTATTTTTAATATACCGAACTCTGCAAATGTCAGTTCTATCTTTTTACCATCAACATAAACAGAATGTTTTGTTAAATCAATGATAAGGTTAGTACCTATCTTTATTATATCTTCACCAGATGTTATCGTCTTGTATCTCCTTATTACTGCTTTTACTCTCGCTACGAGTTCTTTAGGAGAGAATGGTTTTGTTATATAATCATCCGCTCCCATTTCCAGTCCAATTATTCTGTCCTCTATCTCTGTTTTTGCTGTAACCATAATTACAGGAAGAGAAGGACAGATAGATGTTTTAATCTGTTTGCATACATCAATCCCATCCATATCAGGCAGTATGAGGTCCAGTATTAAAAGGTCAAACCTCTCTTTTTCAAATGCCTTAAACAGGTCATCTGCCTTTGAAAATTTACATACCCTGTAGCCCGCCTTATCAAGATGGAGTGTTATAAGTTCCAGGATATCTTTTTCGTCTTCAAGGACTGCAATTTTTTCGTTCATACAATAATTTTAACATAATATATAGAATTTGCAGACATAATAGTTGTGGTAAGAATAATGATTTTTTCTTCCCATATGAGGGGGAGATACCTAAATTACCTTCTCCCTATGGGGGGAGAAGGTTAAGGATTAGGGGGAAAAGTATAGGAAGGTCTCACCCTGTCTCGCTCTGACGGGCTTCGGTCACCCGCCTCACCATCTCGGCTGGCTATACGGTATTCCTTACCCATCGCATCAGCATCCCTCTCCCCTCAAGGAAGAGGGAAAAATCAAAGGGAATTCAAGTATGATTTAGTTGTGATATAATAAATAAGATTGTGGAGTAATATAATGAAAGGGAAAATTATAGATATCCATGGGCATATAGGAAGGATAGTTCCAAATAGAAAAGAGTTTATAGATGTAACAAATCTTATTGAGAAGATGGATAGATGGGGTATAGATATTACCTGTATCCTTCCTTTGAGTGAAACTCCTGAAGGTGGTTATTTAGAATGTACTACAGAGGATGTAATAATAGCATGCGCCAGATATCCTGATAGATTGATACCTTTCTGCTTGATAGATCCCCGTTATCTTAATGGTCCTGCTACAGATTTTCGTTATCTACTTTCAGAATATAAGAGTAGAGGGTGTAAAGGCATTGGGGAATTACTACCGAAGATGGACTTTGATGATGTAAGATGTATAAATCTTTATAGACAGGCAGGAGAGTTTGGTTTTCCGATTCTTTTTGATATGAATGATAGTGAATATGGATATGGGTTAAGGGATGACTACGGATTACCTAAACTTGAGAATGCTCTAAAAAGTTGTCCGGAAACAGTATTTATAGGACATGGTGTTACATTCTGGGCAGAGATATCATCTAATGTCTCAAAAAATGAACGGCTTGTTTATCCAGAAGGATATGTAAAAGGTGAAGGTGCAGTCGTGAGATTGATGAGGAAATATAAAAATTTATGGGTTGATATATCTGCACGTAGTGGTTATAACGCGCTTACCAGAGATATGAAATTTACAGTAAATTTTATTAACGAGTTTCAGGATAGAGTTCTTTTTGGAACTGATTCCTGTTTCAGAAGTGATGTAAATAAAGTATATCCTAATGTAGATTTTATAAGGAAGTTGAGAGAAGATGGAGTTTTAAAAGAAGAGGTTATAGAAAAGATAGAATGGAAAAACAGTGTGAGATTATTGAACTTAAATATAATATGAAAAAGAATATATTCCTTATAGAGATATATAATAAAACTGATATTCCAGATGTCTTCGGGATAGATGTTATGAAAAATATTATGGGGACAGGGATATCAGAGATAGATGGTATAACCACTGCTGAACTGTATCGTTTTGAAGGAGATATTTCTTTAAAAGAGATAAAAAAAATTGCAGAGGATGTGCTTGTAGATAGTGTTATACAGGAATATAAGATTAGAAAGTATGGGGATACTGTAAGAAAGGATGCTTTTAATTTTATAGTAGATGTATTTTATAAAAAAGGTGTTACAGATGCTGTAGCAGAAACAGTTGCTGTTGCGGTAAAAGATGCAGGTATCAAAAAAGATTTAAAAATATCTACGGGGAAAAGATATTATATAAAAGGGAGTTTAACAAAAGAGAAGATAGAACTTATGTGTGAGAAGGTACTTGCAAACCGTCTTGTACATGACTATTCAATAGAATTAGTTAATGGGGAAAATTAAATGAGTGAGTATGCCAGAGAAGTAAAAATTATAGATGTAGATGATAAAACTTTAATAGAAGTAAGCGAGAAGAATCTCCTCTCACTAAATCTTGAGGAGATGAAAATTATTCAGAAGTATTTTAAATCTATCGGAAGAAATCCTACGGATTGTGAAATAGAAACAATTGCCCAGACATGGTCAGAGCACTGCTATCATAAAATTTTCAGAGCGGATATTGAATATACAGAGGGTGGTAATAAAGAAAGCAAGGAAAAGATAACGCTTCTAAAAAAAATTAAGAAAGCAACAGACAGGGTCAAAGGAAATTTCTGCGTTTCTGTTTTTGAAGATAATGCGGGGATTATAAGGTTTACCAGTAAATACGGAATTGCTTTTAAGGTAGAAACACATAACCATCCATCTGCACTTGAACCCTATGGTGGCGCTGGAACTGGTATAGGTGGAGTTATAAGAGATATACTGGGAGCAGGTAAAGGTGCCTTCCCTATTTTGAATACTGATGTATTCTGTTTTGGTAATCTGGATGTTCCCTATTCAGAACTTCCTGAAGGTGTTCTCCATCCACGCAGGGTTTTCCGTGGTGTTGTAAGTGGTGTAAGGGATTATGGGAACAGGATGGGTATTCCTACTGCTTCTGGTGCTATTATATTTGATAAGGGGTATCAGAATAACTGTCTTGTTTACTGCGGAACACTCGGTATAATTCCACTTGATAAAATTAAGAAAAAAGTTCGTGATGGTGATTATATTATAGTAGTGGGTGGAAAGACAGGCAGGGATGGTATACATGGAGCAACATTTTCTTCTATCGCACTGGACAAAGATATCTCTACAAGTGTGGTTCAGATAGGTAATCCCATAGTGGAGAAGAAAATGATGGATGTTTTAATTAAAGCGAGGGATGAGAATCTTTATAATGCGATTACTGATTGCGGGGCAGGAGGTCTTTCTTCTGCTATAGGAGAGATGGGTAAGGATGTTGGTGCTTATGTTAATCTTGAGAAAGTTCCATTAAAATATGAAGGACTTGCCCCATGGGAGATATGGGTATCTGAATCACAGGAAAGAATGGTTCTTGCTGTCCCTGAGAAGAATGTTAAAAAATTATTAAAATTATTTACAGAAGAAGATGTAGAAGCAACTGTAATAGGACAGTTTATTGAGACAGGGAAATTAGAGATTTTCTACAGAGGACAGCAGGTATGCTGTCTTGATATGAAGTTTCTTCATAGAGGGCTTCCTCCGAGAAAACTGAAGGCAAAGTTCTATATTGATAAAGGTAAGGCAATCCGTTTTGAAAAAGCGATAAAGATACTTGACTGGCAGGAACGTATTTTGAATGTGCTGGGTAGTTATAATATTTCTTCCCGTGAGGCAGTAATAACGCAGTATGACCATGAAGTTCAGGCGCATACTATTGTAAAACCATTGACTGGGATGCATCAGGATGGACCTTCGGATGCAGTTGTTTTGAAACCACTTTATGATAGCTGGAGAGGTATAGCAGTAGGTTGTGGTATAAATCCATTTTATGGAATGATAGACCCTTACTATATGGCTGGATGTTGTATAGAAGAGGCGTTAAGGAATCTTGTGGCAGTGGGTGCCAATCCTGAAAGTGTAGCAATTCTTGATAACTTTTGTTGGGGTGATGTAAATGATGAAAGAAATTTAGGTGCTCTGACAAGATGTGTAAAAGGTTGTTATGACTTTGCGGTCAGATACAAACTACCATTCATATCCGGTAAAGATAGTTTGAATAACTTTTTTATAGATAAACTCTCAGGTAGAAAAACCTCCATACCGGGAACATTACTTATTTCAGCAGTAGGGATAGTTCCAGATATAAGGAAGACAGTTACTTCCGCTTTTAAGAAAGCAGGTAATTTTATTTATCTTTGTGGAAAGACGTATAATGAGTTAGGGGAATCAGAATATTACAGGATATATGGAATAAAGGGTGGAAAAATTCCTGAACCTCACCCTTCAACAACACTACCTTTGATGAGGACTCTTCATAGATGTGTAGGTGCTGGTATTATAGTTTCCTGTCATGACTGTTCTGATGGTGGTTTGATTATAACCCTTTTAGAAATGGCAATGGGTGGAAATAAAGGGGGAACTATTTATCTTAAAAATGTTCCTTCTTCCGATAAAGCACTTGATGTCCTTCTTTTTTCTGAGACACAGGGCAGGTTTGTAGTAGAGGTAGAAGAAAGATATAGAGATAAGTTTGAAAAACTTATGAAGGGTTTTGTTTTTTCCTGCATTGGAAGAGTGGAAGAAACAGATGAATTCAGAATTGTTTATAAAAAAGAAGAGATGATTAATCTTTCTATAAAAGAAGCAAAAAAGGTCTGGAAGGGTGGTTTGAAATGGTAAAACCGAGGGTTCTGATATTAAGGGTAGGGGGTACAAACTGTGACAGAGAAACCGAATGGGCTTTTGCACTCGCTGGAGGGATTCCTGAAAGGGTTCATATAAATCGTCTAAAAGATGGAAGTAAAAAACTGAATAACTACCAGATTTTAGTAATACCCGGTGGTTTTTCTTATGGAGATGATATATCAGCAGGTAAGGTACTTGCCAATGAGATAAGGCATAATCTGAGAGAAGAGATAAAAAGATTTATTGAAGATAAGAAACCAGTTATAGGGATATGTAATGGTTTTCAGGTTCTCGTAAAATCAGGAATCTTTCCATGGGAGGGGCGGCAGGTTGTTTCTCTCGGATGGAATGATTCTGCTCGGTTTGAAGACAGATGGGTATATTTAAAAATAGAAAAAACAGTGTCTCCATTTTTCAAAGATATGCCACCTGTAATAAAACTTCCTGTTGCTCATGCAGAAGGAAAGTTTATACCCAAAAATAAAGCAGTGCTTGAAAGGATAGAAAAAGGTAGGTTGGTTATTTTCAGGTACTGCGATGCCGATGGTAATCCCGCAGAATATCCTTTTAATCCTAATGGTTCTATAAATAATATTGCAGGTATTTCCTCTCCAGATGGACTTATTGTTGGTATGATGCCACATCCTGAAAGGGCGATATTAAAGTATTACTATCCTGACTGGCAGAATAAAAGGACTAAGGAAGAAGCCGGATATGGACTTATATTTTTCAGAAATGTGGTTAAAACAATAGGTTAGAATTGTAGTCATAAAAGTTGTTTCAGTGTCTTTTCCAGTTTTTCCATTTCAAAGGGTTTTGAAATGAATGTATCTGCCCCACATTCCTTGATTTTACCAATATTTTCTTCTGTAGGATAGCCAGTAATAGCAATAATTTTTATGTGTTTTGTGGCTTCATCGTTTTTTATCTTTCTACAGAGTTGAAAGCCATTGATACCCGGCAGGAAAAGGTCAAGTATAACAATATCAGGAATAATATTCATTAATAACCTGCCTGCTTCAAATCCATCGTTTGCAATGGTAATATGCCAGTTATGATATTTCTCTTCTAAAAAGTTTTTTATGGACTTTGCAATTAATTCTTCATCATCAACTATTAATATCTTTAAGGTATTACCAATTAAATAAGGAAATTTTTCTGCTAATCCAGTTTTCTTAATAAATTCATTGATTGATTTTGAAGTGATTCTGTATCTACCGCCTGGAATCTTAAATGCTTTTATTTTACCGGATTTTACCCACTTATATGCTGATATTCTACTTACGCCGAATAGTTCTGCGATATCACCTGTTGTAAAGAACTTTTTATTTTTCAGTGCACTCATCTACTTAATTATACATATTCAAATATCTTTCTGTCAATACTTTTGAGAAAATACTGAGAGAAAGGGTATTGTCACAATATCCAATATATGATAATTTGTTAACAACGGAGGATAGGACAAAATGGTTAATAATATTATTTCAATCGTTTCTCTGGTGGTTCTTATTATCTTACTATTTATACTTTCTAAGAATAGGAGAGAAAAAGAAGAGGTTGAAGAGATGACCTTTAAAATCAGGGATATAGAAAATATACTTAACAGGATAGACCCGCTTATAAGAGAAGAATTTATGCATAACAGGGAGGAGATGCAAAAAAGTTTCAGGGATACGAGAGAAGAGTTAAGTAATGCATTGAAAAATTTAAGTGAGATGATATCAGGGACACTTGAGAAACGTCTTCAGTCATTACAGGAAGAAAATTCAAAGAAACTGGAAGAGATGCGTGCTATTGTAGATGAGAAACTACATTCCACACTTGAAAAACGATTAAGTGAATCATTTAATCTTGTAAGTGAACGGCTGAAGCAGGTACATGAAGGACTTGGGGAGATGAAAAATTTGGCAGCAGATGTAGGTGACCTTAAACAGGTTCTTTCCAATGTTAAATCCAGGGGTATATTAGGAGAAATCCAGTTGGGTAGTATACTTGAAGATATACTTGCTCCTGAGCAGTATGAGAAAAATGTTGCAGCAGGGAAGGGTTCATCTGAATATGTAGAATATGCTATTAAACTTCCTGGAGGGGATAGTCCGGTATATCTTCCTGTGGATTCAAAATTTCCGATAGAGGTCTATTACAGATTGTTAGACGCCTATGAAAATGGAAATCAGGAAGATATTCAAAAGTGTTCCAGAGAAATGGAAAACGCTCTTAAAAAGTGTGCAAAAGACATAAGAGATAAGTATATCAATCCGCCAGAAACAACGGACTTTGGTATATTGTTTGTTCCTGCTGAAGGGTTATATGCAGAGATTGTAAGGAAGACAGGACTTTTTGAGATGTTACAGAAAGAATACAGAGTAGTTATTACAGGACCTTCTACACTGGCTGCTTTTTTAAATAGTTTATATATGGGATTCAGAACACTTGCTATCCAGAAGAGAAGCAGTGAGGTATGGAGAGTTCTTGCAGAGGTAAAGAAGGAGTTTGAAAAATTCGGTGAAGTACTGAGAAAGGCACAGGAAAAGATAGAAGGAGCAGGAAAAGATATAGAGACACTGGTGGGAACCCGCACCAGACAAATCCAGGCAAAACTCAAAAGTGTAGAATCCCTTTCAGAAAAAGAGATAGATAAAAGTCAGATACCTCCACCATTGGATAGTTAGAATACCCTACATTTTATATCCCTCTCCCTTGAGGGGAGAGGGTATGGGTGAGGGTGAAAACAATCAGGATTCTGGAATGGGTATCTTTGAATAATCAACTGCTTCTGGTTTTCCATCCAGTTCTAAAGCGATAACAGTTCCGTAATTATCCGGTGGATCTACAGGAAGTCCAGTGATTACAACTCTATCATATTTATCTCTGTAAACTCTTATTTTTTCATCTATCCCGAGTATCCTTGCTGAATATACCTTATTTTTTACTCCTGTTAATGTTATAGTTTCTCCCTGCCATCGAAATATATGAAGATATGCTATATTTCCTTTTGCTGTTATCATTCCGACCTTACTACTTCCCCAGATACATGTAACAGAGTTAGGAACATATTCAGAACCATATATTGCTTCTCCATTTTTATTCAACCATGTTCCTATTGCTTTCAATCGCTCAACCTCTTCTTCTCTAACACTGCCGTCAGGTTTTGGTCCTATATTGAGAAGATAGTTTCCTGCTTTACTTGCACAGGCAACGAGGTCTTGAATTAACTGTGTAGTGGGTTTCATATTAGGATTGTGTCTGGTATATCCCCATGTGCACCAATCACCAATAGTGGTATTACTTTCCCATGCCCTGTTTTTATCAGAAGCGACAATATGGTGTTCTGGAGTATCCACATCTTCTGATGTACCAGCACGGTTGTTAATCATTATTTCTGGTTGTAATTTTCTCACCATAGCATTTAACTCTTTTGCCCTCCACAACTTTGCAATTTCAGGAGATTCGTTGGATTTCGTATAACTTCTATTACAGCGGACACCAGGTATCCATTCACCATCATAGAAAAGGTAATCAATCCTTCCATAATTTGTCATAAGTTCTCTTACCTGCTGGTGTGCTTGTTCTACCATCTTTTCAAAACTTTCCGAATATTTTTCTCTGTCAAAAGCCCCGGGAGATTTCCATTTGAAAATCCTGTATAGAAATGGCACCTGGCACACCGGATATTTCCCTCTGTTAAAAGCCCCGGGAAATCTCCAGTCAATCAAACTGTAGTAAAGTCCAATCCTCATATTATACTTTTTACAGGCATCCACGTATTCTGCCACAAAATCCCTCTTTGCTGCTGTTTTTACAGAAGTGAAATCACTTACTTTTGAATCAAATAAACAGAATCCATCATGGTGCCTGGTTGTAAACACCATATATCTCATTCCTGCCTCTTTTGCTAACTTTACCCATACTTCTGGTGTAAAACTTTTAGGTGGTTTAAACTTATCTGCGAGTTTTGCATACTCTGCTACAGGGATTCTCTCTACATACATCACCCATTCTCCTCTACCTAAAATAGAGTAAAGTCCCCAGTGAATAAACATACCAAACCTTGCCTCATCCCACCATCGCATTTTCATAATTTCACCTCTTTTTCAAAAAAGTTATCTAAAATCTTTTATCTTTATCTGTTTTTGAATACCACAACTTTCCCTGATGATAAGTTCCACATCCATAGCTACCTTTTTCAATGTATGGCTATTCCTTTCTCCTTTTAACCGCTCCATTAAAATCCTGTATGCCTCTGCTCCAATTTTCTCTGGCTTCTGGTCAATAGTTGTCAGTGGAATTTCAAGATATCGTCCAATCGTAAGGTTTCCGTATCCCACAATTGATATATCTGATGGGATACTGAGTCCGAGTTCTCTTATTGCTTTAAAAGCACCAACAGCTATCTCGTCATTGGAGGCAAATATACCATCTACCCTATTATTCATCAAAAATTTTTTTGCTTCGTAGTATCCACTCTCTATATTCCAGTCAGTGTGCCTCACCATTTCCTCATCAAACTCAATATTGAACTCATCAAGTGCCTTTCTGTATCCATTCAGTCGTGCCCTTGCAGTTGAGTGCTGTAATGGTCCTGCGAGATGTAGAATTTTTCTACACCCGAGTTCAATCATGTGTTTTGTTGCAAGATAGCCACCTTTTTCATCATCAGAAGTAATATAGTCCGCTTCCACCTCTCCCAGATATCTATCAATCACAACTACAGGAAGGATGTGAGATACCTTTTTTATTAAGTCAACATTTGAAAGAGAATGTATACCTGAAATAATTACAAGCCCATCCAGTTTTTCTTCTCTTATCCTCTCAAGGTATTTTCTCTCTGTATCCGCGTTTGCATCTGTGCATTTAAGTATAAGTTTATTCCCATCTTTTGATACTGCACTTTCAAATCCTTCCAGTACATCAGCAAAGAAAGAAATATTTAAAGGAGGATTAACTATAATTTCTATTGTCTGTTTTGAAATATCTTTTGATACATAAGTTCCTTTAAAAGGAATCCTGAAGAGATATCCTTCTGCAACAAGTTCACTTATGGCATGTCTTATTGTAATCCTGCTTACACTATACTCTTTACCCAATTTCCTTTCAGAAGGGAATCTTATCTCTGTGGAGAACGCACCCTTTAAAATTCTTGCCTTCAGATTCTCCTTAACTCTATCAACTGCACTTCTTTCCACCTTCTCTATTGTCTTTTTTGTCTTCCCCATATCTTTCCCTTTCCTTTTCTTCATTAATTAATTTCTTCTCCTTTAAGGGGAGAGGATTAAGGTAAGGGTGAAATATATACTACCCATCTACTCTTTTTTAAGATTTTTAAAGAGTTAGTATATACGTTTTTTTATTTTTGTCAAGTATTTTTTATTTCTGGTATTACCTATATGAAAAACAGGGAATAAGAATTTATTTTTTGGAAGTATATGAAATCTATGATACTATATAAAATAAAAAAGGGGGAAGATGATGGTTAGATTAGAAAAGAAGGGTTTTATAAATGGAGTAGTAATTTTGTGTGTTTCCTTTCTTGGATTAGCATTAAAGGGTTATGCAGCAGATGTGAAGATTGTTTCAATAGATACAGGGAAGGTGTTTGAGGCACATCCTGCCTTTAAAGAAGCAATGGAGAAATTTCAGGCACAGGCAGGAGAGATGCAGAAAAAGTTAGAAGGTATAGAAAACGAAGAAGAGAAGAAAAATGCGCAGATACAGATGCAGATGGAATTAAGGACATTAGCGATGAACCTTCAGGAAGAGGCATTTAATAAAATGAAGGATGATGTGCAGAAGTTTGCAAAGAAAAAGGGTTATACATATGTGGTTGATAAAAATGCTCTCATTGCAGGTGGAAAGGATGTAACAGAGGAATTGCTTGCCTCTTTTGAGAAAAAGTAAGTTTATTATGATATACAGAGAAATTGGACAATCTAAAATATCTGCATCAGTTGTTGGGTTTGGTGCCTGGGCGATTGGTGGCTGGATGTGGGGTGGTGCTGAGGAAAAAGACGCAATAGAAGCGATAAAAACTGCTGTTGATAATGGTATAAATCTTATTGATACCGCTCCTGTCTATGGATTTGGAAGGTCAGAAGAGATTGTAGGTAGGGCAATAAAAGGAATTCGTGATAAAATTATCCTCGCTACAAAATGTGGACTTGTATGGGATAAAGAAAATGGTACCTTCCATTTTTATTCTGATGGGAAGACAATAAGAAGGGATAGTGGGGAAGTCAAGGTCTTTAAGTATCTCGCTCCATCTTCTATAAATAAAGAGATAGAAGAGAGTTTGAAACGACTCGGTACTGACTGTATTGACTTATATCAGACACACTGGCAAGACCCAACAACTCCTATAGAAGATACAATGAATACACTTATGAAATTGAAAAAGGAAGGAAAGATAAGGGCAATCGGTGTGAGTAATGCAACAACATCCCAGATGGATGAATATAGAAGGGTGGGGGAGATTGATTCTGACCAGGAAGGATACAGTATAATTGACAGAAAAAAAGAAATAGATAACCTACCTTACTGTAAAAAACATAATATCGCATTCCTTGCCTATTCTCCAATTGCCAGAGGACTGCTTACAGGTAAAGTTACACCTGAAGTAGTTTTCCCTGAAGGAGACCACAGGAGGGACCATCCACTTTTTACAATAGAAAACCGCCTTAAGATTCAAAAGATGCTTTCAGAGTTAAAACCGTTTACGGAAAAATATAGTATCACATTTACACAACTTGCTATTGCCTGGGTTTTACATCAAGATGGCTGTACACACGCACTCGTCGGGGCAAGAAGTCCAGCACAGGTATTAGAAAATGTTAAAGCAGGAGATATAATACTTTCCAGAGAGGATTTAGAGAAGATAAGGGTTATTATTGAGAGATACTTTTGAATTCAGAGATTGCTTTTATAAACTTTCTACACTCTTCTTCTACATTTCCACCTGATATTATTGCAGAGACAGATGCTATACCATCAGCACCTGCAGAAAGAACAGAGGCAAGATTATCCAGATTGATACCACCAGCTACAATCACAGGGAGAGAAACCACTTTTTTTATTTCTTTTATTACTTCAACCCCTAATGGTGCCCTCGCATCTTTTTTTGTCTTTGTTAGAAAGATAGGGGATACACCTAAATAGTTAGCACCATCTTCTTCTGCTTTTATTGCCTCTTCTACATTATGGACAGTTATACCAATAATTTTATCTTTACCTAAAATTTCTCTTGCATATACACAGGGAATATCATCCTGACCGAGGTGGACCCCATCTGCATCTACAATTAATGCAATATCTACTCTGTCATTAACTAAGAAGATGGCTTTCCCTTCACATATCTTTTTTATCTTAAATGCTTCTTCTAACATCTCCCTTGCAGGTTTATCCTTTTCCCTGTATTGAACTATCTCTGTACCTGCTTTTATTGATGCTTCTACATCAGCAATTATTGATTTTTTTGTAAGGATTGAGTCCGTTATAAAATAAAGTCCTGTTATCTTCATTATATTTCTCCTGTAATAATATCTTACTTTAATAAATGTTTTTTTTCCATATATAGTGAAAAAATTTACTGCTTTTAAAGAAGAGGCATACAACTTTAGGTAAATATTTCAGAGGTTTCTTGTCCTATCCTTATGAGTGCTTGACGTTATTTTAGAAATCAGGTAATATAACTTTAAAAAGGAGAGTAGATGATATTGATAAAGGGGGTAGTTATGGTCCTCTTAATAATTGCACAGAATGGATTTCGTGATGAAGAGTATTTTAAACCAAAGCAGGTTCTTGAATCAGCGGGCTATAAAGTAGTGACTGCCTCCATGCAAAAAGGTACTGCCAGAGGAAAACTCGGAAGTACTGTACATGTAGATATTGGTCTTGCAGAGGTAAATGTGAATGATTATGCAGGAGTTGTATTTGTAGGTGGTCCTGGTTCTGCCGATTACTTTACTGATAAGACCGCACTGCAACTTGCAAAAGATGCATATGAAAAAGGAAAGGTTGTTGGTGCTATCTGTATTGCCCCTGGAATTCTTGCGAGAGCAGGGGTATTGAAGGGGAAAAAAGCGACTGTGTATCCCAGTGAACTGGAAAGTTTGAAGAGTGCAGGAGCAATCTGTGTGGATAAGCCAGTAGTTTCTGATGGAAAGATAGTAACGGCAAACGGTCCTGATGCAGCAGAGGAATTTGGAAAAGAGATTGTAAAACTTCTTGGTGGTTCTAAAAAATAATCAGGATTTTGGATTTAATATGACTGAGGTGGTTCCCACTCCCATATATCAAGTTTATTCCCATCAACAGGGCATTGCCCTTTTGGAGAAATAAGTTTATGGTTTGTCCATCTTCCACAATCAAACCTAACCTTCTGTTTTGCAATCTCTACAGGACAACTTCTGTATAACCTATGGAACCCTTCATATGTCTGGCATCCATCAGAAATTCTTCCACAGACATCACAGGTGAATTTTGGAACGATTGCAGCACCTATCCTTAGGAAGTATCCATCAAATTTTACCTTACCACCACACTCCATACAGGTAATGCCATTCCATTGAGAAAAGTTTATTTTTCTGAAATATATCTCTTTGTTTTCACTGTTAAACTCATCAAAATATTTAGAAGGTAGATATATCATCTTTGGAAGATTAATCTTCCATTTATCTGTTTTTTCATAGATGGGAGGCAGATATTTTAGAAAGTATTTTGACAATTTACTCTGTTGCACTTCCGTAGCAGAATTAAATGAAACACTCATTGCTACAAGAATTATTCCTGTAAAAAGAGCTCCTTCTAAAGTACCAGGTGCAACGCCAAGTATCCTGTCAATGATGTGTTTATACTCAACCCTTTTTCTAATAAGGTCTAAGAAGAACATACAGGTGGCGATTAATATGAGGGACAAAAGAAGAAAAAAGGTAAGGTCTACAGCATTTCCTTTTATATTGAATCTTTCAAAAAGATTTGCAGGTGCTCTATATATCTGTGAAGCAAGTATTATACCTATAGCAATTCCAATAAGGTCAAAGATACTACTTACAAATCCTCTAACAATGCCAAGTAAGAGTCCACTTAAGAGCAGAATTGAAATAATTATATCTATTCCAGTCATAAAAATACCTTAAAAATAACTACAGGAATATAATATATCAAAAAAGAAAAAAAGAAAAGGGATGGTTTTTCTTTCCATCCCTTTTCAAGGAAAGAAATAGTTTTTACTTGCCTTGTTTCTTTCCTTTTTCGCCTGATTGATGTATAGTTTTTTCACCTGATTGATGTATATTAGCGGGTGGTGGGCCTCCATGAGTAGGTCCTTCCTGTCTCTTCCATCTTTCCTTCCACTCTTCTCTTATTCCTTCCAGTTCTTTTTTCAGTTGCTGGTATTCTGTATTATTTGCTAATTTTGAGTCCAATCTCTCTCTTAACTGTTTGTGAAGGTCCTTTATCTTATTCATTATTCCTTGGAGTTCTGCATCACTTTCTATTGTCTGTCTTTCTATCTCGCGCATCTCGCGACGAATCTCCATAGCATTTCTCAACCGTTCCCTCACCTGTGAGTTCTGTTTCATTTCCTGTCCAAAGGTTAATCCAGATAAGAGAAAAATTCCTGTTAGTATCACTATACTTCTTCTCATCTTCTTTCACCTCCTTTTGAAATTTTCTGTACCATTTTCCTCCTCTTTTTCATATATTAGACAATTGACATATAGAAAGGTTTAGTGTAATTTAATTCTCATTATGAACAAAAAAATCGCTATATTTGACCTTGATGGAACGCTGATAGATGCCTATAAATCAATAAGAGATACAATAAACTACTGCCTAAAAAAATTAAACTATCCTCCTGTTTCTCTTGAAATTGCTAAAAAGGTTGTAGGTAGAGGAGATAAAGACCTCGCTGGAAGAATTGTAAGGAAAGAAGATATTGCTGATTTTATATCTTTATACCGGGAAAAACATATACAATTTCTTGAAGGTAATGTAAATCTTATGGAAGGTGCTGAAGATTTATTGAGATACCTTAAAGAGAAAAATCTATATATAGTTGCTGCTACGAACAGAGCAAGTTTTTCTGTCAGTCCTGTACTTAAAAAATTGAATATAAAGGACTACTTTGATATAATATATACAGCAGATGATGTTGAAAGACCCAAGCCAGACCCTGAAATATTACTTAAAGCAATGGGAACCCTCGGAATAGACAAGAAGCAAACTTTTTTTGTAGGGGATATGGATATTGATTATCTGACAGGTAAAAGTGCAGGGGTTGATACATATATTGTCTCTACTGGTTCTTCTTCAAAAGAGGAACTTGAAAAATACAGTGATATAATGATATTTGATAATCTTATTTTATTAAAAGAATATCTGATAACAAACTTATAAAGGGAGGATATGATGGAGATAGTAGATGTATATGGAAGACAGATTGTTGATTCAAGAGGTAATCCTACAATAGAAGTGGAAGTATATGTTGAAAGTGGTGAAGTAGGTAGGGCAGCAGTTCCTTCCGGTGCTTCTACAGGAGAAAGAGAAGCCCTTGAGTTAAGGGATGGTGGAAAGAAATTTCTCGGTAAGGGAGTTGAGAAAGCAGTAAAAAATGTTAATGAGGTGATAGCACCTGAAATTGCAGGTATGAGTGTCTTTGACCAGCGACTTATAGACCGGACACTTATAGAGCTGGATGGGACTGAAAATAAATCAAAGTTAGGTGCCAATGCTATTTTAGGAGTGAGTTTAGCAGTAGCGAGAGCATCTGCAGAAGTTTTAGGTGTTCCTCTATATTTTTATCTCGGAGGTGTTAAGGCAAATCTAATGCCTGTGCCTCTCTGTAATGTTATAAATGGTGGACTTCATGCAGATAATAACCTTGATATACAGGAATTTATGATAGCACCTGTTGGGGCAAAAAATTTCAGTGATGGCTACAGGATGGTAGCAGAGGCATTTCAGGTTTTGAAAAAGACACTGAAAGGGAAGGGGTACAATACATCGGTAGGAGATGAGGGTGGATTTGCTCCTAACTTAAGTAAGAATGAAGAAGCGATAGAGTTAATAATAAAGGCAATAGAAGAAGCGGGATATAAACCGGGAAAAGATATTTCTATTGCACTTGATACAGCAGCATCTTCCCTCTGGGAAAATGGTAAGTATAGTTTTGAAGGCAAGAAGGTAGCATCTGATTATTTGATAGAATATTATGAAAAGATAGTGAAAAAATATCCTATCTTCTCAATAGAAGATGGGCTGGCGGAGAATGACTGGGATGGATGGAAAAACTTAACAGACGTGCTCGGTAAAAAGATTCAGATTGTAGGAGATGATATTTTTGTTACCAATCCAGGGATATTCAAAAAGGGAATAGAAAAAGGAATTGCCAATGCTATCCTTATAAAGGTAAATCAGATAGGCACACTTACAGAGACACTGGAAACAATAGAAATGGCACAGAGGAATAATTACCGGACAGTTATATCACATAGAAGCGGTGAAACAGAGGACTCTTTTATTGCAGACCTTGCCGTTGGAGTAAATTCAGGACAGATAAAAAGTGGTTCTCTCAGCAGGTCTGAACGGCTCTGTAAGTATAACCAGTTATTGAGGATAGAAGATATACTGGGTGAGACCGCTGACTATTACGGTAAATATATAAAATAGAAAGTGTGAAGATGTTTTAACTTATTATGATAAACAGGAAAAACAGAAAGAAATGGTTGATATGTGGTCTGTGTATCTGTTTTCTGTTGATAAGTATCCAGAGGATTAAGGTTCTTATTACATATTCCCGCCAGTTAAATTATTACAAAAACGAGATAATAAAACTCCAAGAAGAAAATAAACAATTGAAGGAAAAAGTAGAGGCAATGAAGAATGACCCTTATTATGCAGAGAAAATTTTAAGGGAAAACTATGGATATGTAAAAAAAGGGGAATATGTTTACAGGATAAAAACAGAGACAGAAAAAGGGGAATAATATGTATCCTGCAAAGTTTGTAAGAGAAAACCTTGAACTTTTAAAAGAGGTATGTGTATTGAAAGGAATGAGGGTTAACTGGGAAGAGTTAGAACAACTTGATAATGAAAGAAGGCGTCTTATTTCCTTTATTGAAGAAAGAAGAAGGTGGCAGAAGGACCTTACCGGTAAAATTGCAGAAAGAAAAGATAAGGATGATACCCTTAAGGATATGATAACACAGGCAAGAAAATACTCTGATGAGATACGGGATGCAGAGACGAAACTTAAAGAGATAGAAGATAATTATGAAAGTATAGTATCATCAATTCCCAATATTCCTCATTCTTCTGTCCCTAAAGGGAAGGACTCTTCTGATAATGTAGTTGTAAGGGAGTGGGGAAAGATAGAAAAAAAGTCATTTGAAATTTTACCTCACTGGGAAATAGGAGAGAAACTTGATATACTTGATTTCCCGAGAGGAGCAAAAATTACAGGAAGTTTTTTCCCCGTTTTTAAGGGGGATGGTGCAGTTCTCGTCCGTGCACTCATAAACTTTATGCTTGATTTACACAGGAAAGACGGGTTTAAGGAGGTCTGGGTTCCTGCACTTGTTAACAGGAGCAGTATGTTTTCTACAGGGCAACTTCCTAAACTTGAAAAGGATATGTACCATCTGGATGAAGAGGACTATTTTCTCATACCTACTGCTGAAGTTCCTGTAACTAACCTTCACAGAGAAGAAGTTATTCCCGAAGGGGAATTACCCATTTATTATACTGCCTATACTCCCTGTTTTAGAAGAGAAGCAGGTGCTTACGGGAAAGATACAAAAGGACTGATACGTCTTCACCAGTTTGACAAAGTAGAACTTGTGAAGTTTGTCCATCCTGATACATCTTATAATGAACTTGAAACACTTGTTGGTGAAGCAGAAATGGTATTGCAGGCAATAAATCTTCCTTATCGCGTTGTAATGTTGTGTACAGGGGACTTAAGCTTTGCAGCAAGTAAGTGTTATGATATAGAACTCTGGGCGCCCGGAATAAAAAAGTGGCTTGAGGTCTCTTCCTGTTCTAATTTTGAGGCGTTTCAAGCAAGAAGGGCAGGAATAAGATTTAAGGACAAAAAAGGGAAGACCGACTATGTCCATACCCTTAATGGTTCAGGTGTAGCACTTCCTCGTCTTATCATCTCTATACTTGAAAATTATCAACAGCCAGATGGTTCTGTAATTATCCCTGATGTTTTGAAACCCTATATGGGTATGGATGTAATTAGAAAACCTAAATAAAAATTAGAGAAGAAAGTTGTTTTAATCTCTTTTTTAAAAGTGAAGTAGTTCTCCTGCTTATGTTTTATTCTTTGAGGAGATAAGGGGAGAGGTTTTATGAAAGCAGAATTACTTAAAAAAATAAAAACAGAAACAAACAGAATAGAAAAGAAAGTTATTGAATGGCGCAGATATTTTCACAAATATCCTGAACTAGGATTTGAAGAATACAGAACATCTGAAAAAATCCAGAACATTCTTAAACAGACAGGAATTCCTTTTGAGGTTAAAGCGAAGACAGGTGTTGTGGGCTATATAGATAGAGGTGCAGATATAACCATTGGTTTACGGGCTGATATGGATGCACTTCCTGTTGAGGAAAAAACAGAACTTCCTTTTGCATCTGTTAATAAAGGGATTATGCATGCCTGCGGGCATGATGGACATACTGCTACATTGCTCGGTATTGCTTGTGTTTTAAAAAGAATAGAGAAAGAACTTAAAGTAAATGTAAAATTTATCTTCCAGCCATCAGAAGAAAGACCACCCTGTGGAGCCCCCTTGATGATAAAAGAGGGTGTCTTAAAAAATGTTGATTACCTACTCGGTTTCCATTTTTTCCCTCAACTTCCACTTTATAAAATCTGGATAGGGAAAGGACCTGTAATGGCAAGTACCGACTATTTTAAAATAACTATAAAAGGGCAGGGTGGACATGGTTCTGCTCCCCATCTTACTGCTGACCCTGTTGTTTGTGCAGGGTATCTTATTACAGCACTTCAGACAATAGTAAGCAGAAGTATAAATCCTATGGATAATGCAGTGGTATCTATCTGTTCTATTAAAGGTGGGGATGCATTTAACATCATCCCTGAAATAGTTGAATTGATAGGGACTGTAAGAACACTTAAAGAAGAAGTGCAGAATAAGATAAGAGAAGAGATAGAAAAAAAGACATATTCAGTATGTAATACTTATGGATGTCAGGTAGATATTTTATATAAAAACTATTCTCCTGTCTGTGTGAATGATGAAGGGATGGTGGAGAAAGTAAAAGATATAGCAAAAGGTATTGTACCCCAGAATCTTGTTGACTTCCATCCTATAATGGGTGGTGAGGACTTTGCATTCTTTGCACAGAGGGTTCCTTCTGCGTATCTTTTTGTTGGAATTGGAGACAAATACGGACCCAACCATAGTCCTACCTTCTCCATAGATGAAAAAATTCTTCCCTATACTGTCTCTTTCTTTTCTATGTTGGTAATGGGATGCCAGGATAGTCGGGGCGGGCGGATTTGAACCGCCGACCTCTTGGTCCCGAACCAAGCGCTCTTAACCAGGCTGAGCCACGCCCCGTGTGCGCCCAGCCGGATTTGAACCAGCAACTTTCGGGTCCGCAACCCGACGTTCTATCCAGTTGAACTATGGGCGCAAAATTATAAATTAGTTTCCCTCTCCCTTGAGGGGAGAGGGACAGGGTGAGGGTGAGACCTTTATTATCCCCCACTTAATATCCTTCCCCTTATATGGGGAATAAAGTTTCCTATTCTTTAAATTAAAACGAGGAGATTGTTACACCCTTTTATTATAAATACTATTGCCTTCTGTATCAATAGCAACAATAGCAGGAAATTTTTCTACCTCAAGTTTATATATTGCTTCAGGTCCAAGTTCTTTATAGGCAATACATTCAGATTTTTTGATAAATTTACTTAAATATGCTCCACAACCACCATAAGTGATGAAATATACTGCTTTATATTTTTTACAGGCAGAAACAATATCTTCACTCCTTTCACCTTTACCAATAGTTGCTTTAAGTCCTTTCTGTAAAAGGAGAGAGGTATAAGTATCCATTCTCTTACTTGTTGTAGGACCACAGGAACCAATGATTTTCCCTTCAGGTGCAGGTGTGGGTCCCATATAGTAGATAAGATTATTTTTTAATTGAAAGGGTAAGGTTTCTTGCTTATTAATGTCAGAAATGAGTTTTTTATGTGCGGCATCTCTCGCCACGTAAATAATTCCATATATCTCAACCTCTTCACCTACTTTCAGTACCTCAATTTCTTTTACTGTTTTTAATGGAAAGTATATTTTCTTCATAACTCTATCCATCCATACCTGTGTGCCCAGCAGGATATATTTACAGCAACAGGCAGTCCTGCTATATGTGTAGGAGTTTCCTCTACCCTTACATCCAGTGCAGTGTTTTTCCCACCCAAACCAGCAGGTCCTATATTTAACATATTTATCATTGAAAGGATTTTCTTTTCCCATCTTCTATGTTTTGACTCCTTTCCTATATTACACAGTGCTAACTTTGATAAAACTGCCGCTTTCTCAAAAGAACCACCGATACCAACACCAACAAACAGAGGTGGACAGGGTAATGAACCTGCCTGTTTTACCGTTTCAACTATAAAGTTCTCTATCATTTCTTTCCCCCCAGTGGGGCTTAACATAGCAATCTTTGAAGTATTTTCAGAACCAAATCCTTTTGACAGTAGATGTATTCTGAAAATCCCTTTACTTGCAGGGATTATATGTATAATACCCGGACTGTTTGTCCCTGTATTTTTCCTATCTATTGCAGACACAACAGAATTTCTTAGATATCCCTTTTTACTTCCAGTTTGCAACCCCTCATTTATAATATCTTCAAGTGTTTTATATCTTCCTGTATCAATTACAATATCCGGACCTAACTCTACAAAGAATACAGCAAGTCCTGTATCCTGACATATCGGTAATTTTTCTTTTTCTGCTATAGCGAAATTTTTTAGAATTATTTCAAGATATTTTTTCCCATAACCTGATTCTGATAGATATGCTTTTTTTATATATCTCTTCACTTCATCAGGTATATTTCTGCTTGTATTTATTACAAGTTCAATTACTCCATCAATTATTTTTTTATAAGATATTTTTCTCATTTGTCCACCATATTTTATCAATCTCTGAGTGATAATTCAATGTTATGTTTGCATAAAAGTTTATTTTTTGTAATATATCAAAGGGAATACGTTTTATAACAAAACATCTTTTCATATCCATTTTTTCCATTTGTTGCATTATATGAATAATCTTTTTTGATATATTCACCCTCTGTGGGTCTCGGTGTTTACAAACATTACATATAAGTCCACCGAGTTTACCACTGAATAGGTACACAGGATTTTGCTTTCTACAGACAACACATTTTGAAAGTTCTATACCATATCCGAGTATTTTTATAAATTTAAGTTTGAATGTGATAAAAATCACTTCGGGATTTGAAGATTCTTTAAAGGCATCACCTGTATCTTTCAGGAGGGTAAACATCTCCTTATCTACATCTTTTTCAGGAGTAAATAGGTCTACGAGGTTAAGTATAAGGTGCCAGACATACAGATTTTTCTTACATATGTTTTCGTAATATTGTAATAGAAAAGGGCTACTTATCAGGTTTAATTCAGAGTGCTTTTTTAAATAAACAGTCGTGCAGATATAGGCGCCAGGTGTGAAGGTTAATGGTGGAACTTTACTTTTTTCCACTCTTACACCTTTCAATACCCCTTTAATTTTTCCTGCCTTTTCTGTATAAAGAGAGAGAATTACACTTGTCTCTCTAAAGTTATGTTTCTTTAGAACAAATGCCTCTGTTTTTATTGGTGCCATTTTCCTCCGATGAGAAAAGTCCCATAGAGATAACTGTTTTCAATGCCTCTTCCACAGACATGTCAAGTTTTTCAATGTTTGTTTCAGGGATAATTAGATAAAACCCAGTACTTATATTCGGTACGGTAGGGACAAAAACATTTACCATTCCCTGTTCTCTGGATTTTCCCATAATAAAACCAATGGTATAACTTCCATTAGGGAAAGATATCTTTATAACTTCTTTGAATATGGTTGATTTTCCCTGAATAAGATTATTGCTTATACTTTTTATAAAGAGATAAATTCTATTCAGGACAGGCATTGTTTCAAATACTCTTTCAAAGAATACGAGTATTTTTTTCCCTAAAAAATTATCGGCAAGAAATCCAATAAGCAGAATAAGAAGTATGAGAGAAAAAAAACCAACCCCCGGAGTGTATATATTTGGAAAGAATTTTTTGAATAGAGGACCCAGTACATTTTCAAGAAAACTTATAATTTTGAACAATATCCATAGAGAAAGCGAAATGGGTATTATAAAAACAATACCTGAAATGAAATGTTTTTTAAGTGATTTCATTTTCACCTCCAGAATATTTGAAAGAAAAGGGTTGTAATAAACACTCCTATAATTCCACCGATAATTACCTCTGATGGTTTATGTATTCCCCGCAAAACCCTGCTTTGTGCTACCCAGAATGCGAGAATAAAGACGAGCAATGAAATAATAGGGTATTCATTAAAAGTAAAGAATGATATGGCTGTCCATATACTGAAAGATGCGACACTATGGATACTGGGCATCCCGCCTGAAACTGAATATTTTTTCCCTATAATAAGTTTCATAACGAGAGAAAGTGTTATTACAATAATAAGTGCAGTGAAACTTAAATGCCACGAAGAGTTTGCTATATTATTAAATATGTTTCTCCATCCGGAAGGGAAATGTTTTACAAATATCAGATAGCCACTAATTACAGAAAGTACAGCGGATACAAGAACTGCTGCGGCAGATATATCTTTGGCTTTTTTTGCTTCATAATGATACTCTGATACAAATACATCCACAACAACTTCTACAACTGTATTTATAAGTTCTGCTATGAACACAATTGATATAACAACCAGCAGAAGGATAAATTCTGGAAGCGGTAGTTTAAAGAAAAGTCCTAACAGTATTACAGCAAAAGCAAAGATTGTATGAATTTTAATATTTCTTTCTCTTTTAAATGAGTAAAATAGACCTTCTAATGCAGAATTGAAACTTGTCACTATATCCTGTTTTTTATTGTTCACTTTCATATTTTCTATTCCTTATTATTTTTGTAAATATCCTGTCCTGTATCTTTAACATTTTTGTTCTTTCTTTTTCAGTATAATCAGTGTAATTTCTAAGATGTAGATACCCGTGAATTATTAAATATATTATCTCATATTCCACAGGGAAACCATATTGCAATGCATTCTGTTGTGCGGTCTCAGCGGATATTATTACCTCTCCTTCTTGATAAGATACCTTAAAACTCAAAACATCTGTTGTAGTATTTTTGTGTAAAAATTCTTTATTGAGTTTCTTAATTTTGTTGTCACTTACAATAACAACATTAATATAAGAGGGGGGTGTAGAGAAAAATAGATTATTTTTTTTAAGCGTTGTCATTATTTGGGGACAGTTAATTCTAATCTTCCTTTGACAGTTTTTTAGGGAAAATACCACTTTTCTTTTTCTTCTCGTATCTTTCATAAGCATTTATTATCTTTTTTACAAGAGAATGTCTTACCACATCTCTATGCGAAAAGTACACAAATTTTATACCTGAAACTCTATGAAGGACTTTCTGTATTTCTACCAGTCCTGATGTAAGAGATGAAAGAGGGGTATCTATCTGTGTAATATCACCTGTAATTACTGCTTTTGAATTGATACCGAGACGGGTGAGAAACATCTTCATTTGTTCCAGAGTGGTGTTCTGGGCTTCATCAAGTATTATAAAAGAATCACTTAATGTTCTCCCTCTCATATATGCAAGGGGGACTACTTCAAGTATCCTTCTTTCTGTCCAGCGTTTAATTTCTTCATACCGCATAATGTCATATATTGAGTCATATATGGGCTGAAGATATGGCTTTATCTTTTCTTCAAGGTCTCCTGGAAGAAATCCCAGTCGTTCACCTGCCTCAAGTGCTGGTCTGGTGAGTACAATCTTCTGGAATTTTCCATGTTTTACCATCTCAATACCCACTGCAACAGCAAGATATGTCTTGCCTGTACCAGCAGGTCCTATTCCCATTACGAGGTCATATTTTCTTATTGTCTGGATATATCTTTTCTGTGCAGGACTTCTCGGAGTAATTATTTTTCGCTTTGAATCCACAAGGATAGCAGATGATTTATCCTTTGTTTCTAATAAAGTGGAATTATGTTCCTGTAGTTCAGATGGTTCTTCCAATATTTTGAGTATATCACTTCGGGTTATATTTTTTTTATGTTTGACGAAATTTTTGAGAGCATCCAATAATGTTATTGTGTTTTCAACGTTTTTATCAGTCCCCTTTATTTTTAAAACATTACCTCTGGCAAAAATCTCTACACCCATCAAGTCCTCAATATAATCAAGATTACTATCTCTTATCCCAGAGATAATCTGGGCTTCTTCATTGGTGAGATATACCTCTTTTAAAAGGGACATTTTATGGAATGACTAATTTTGTTCCCGGTGTAATAACATTAGGGTTTTTAAGAACATTTTTATTTGTATCATATATTACTTTCCACTTAGAGGAATCTTTATAATATTTACAGGCAATAGTGGAAAGTGTTTCTCCGCTCTTAACAATGTGTACTTTTTGTTCTACCTGTTCTATTTTAACCGCTGGTTCTTCTTTCAATATGGGTTCTACCTCTTCCTGCATCTTTATAGTTGCTCTTAACCTGTTTACTTCTGCCATTGTCTGATTTGCTATTGCTATTGCCTTTTCACTTGCAAGATTTGCTACCTTAATTGCTTCGTTAGATGCCTGAATTGCTTTTTCTGCTGCTCTATCAGAATATTCAATAGCCGCTTTAGAGGCAGTATTTGATGCTTCTATTGCTTTCTGTGATTGTTCTTCAGCATACTTTTTCGCATCGTTTGCTGCTTCTATCGCTTTTTGCGATTGTTCTTCAGCATATTTCTTTGCTTCATTTGATGCTTCTATTGCTTTATTTGATGCTTCTAATGCTTTATCACTCGTTGCTTCTGCTTGTTTGCTTTTTTCAAGTGCTTCGTTTGATGTTTCCTCTGCCTTACGGCTGATTTCTAAACTTGTTTCAGATATAGCAAGGAGTTGTTTCATCTTTATATCAATCAGTTCAAGGTCGTTTTTTGCAATCTCTTTACTCCCCTTTTTACCTGTAGTTGCACAGCCAGAAAGGAAAATGATGCATACTGCACCTATACAAAAATTTATTATCTTCCTTTTCATAATTTGCCCCTTTTAATAAAAGCAGTTTTTACTTTTTTACTTATTTTATATTATCACTTCAATTTTTCTATGTCAATTTTTATTCTATTTTCTTTCAGAAGTTGCAGGTCCACATCTCCCGGGGCTTCTGTTAAAGGACAGGTACCTTTTTGTGTTTTGGGAAATGCAATGGTATCTCTTATGCTCTCTTCACCTGCCAGCAGCATTATAAGACGGTCCAATCCTAATGCAATACCCCCATGTGGTGGAGCACCATATTCAAGAGCATTTAGTAAAAATCCAAATCTTTCTTTTACATCTTCTTGCTTTAATCCTATTGTCCTAAATACTTCTTCCTGAATATCTCTTCTGTTTATTCTTATGCTTCCACCACCAATTTCAATTCCATTTAATACAATATCATATGCCCTTGAACGCATATCTGCTGGGTTCTGTTTAAACTTAGGTATATCTTCTTCTTTTGGAGATGTGAATGGATGATGAACCGCCTGAAATCGCTTTTCTTCATTATTATATTCAAAAAGAGGGAAGTTTATTACCCATATAAACTTCAAGACATCGGACTTATTTGTAAAAATTTTTTCTACGACTTGTTTTTTTATTATATTAAGAAGCTCTGTTATTTTTTTCTGTTCACCGGCAAGGAAAAAAACAATACAATTTTCTGAAGAGGTAAGTTCTTTTATTTTCTGGATTATATCAGGATACAGAAATTTCTTAAAAGGACTCTGCACATCATTTCCTTTTAATCGTATCCATCCCAGTCCACTGCCTCCTGCTTCCCTGACCATCCTGTCAAGATTTTCTATATCCTTAAGAGATATTTTTTCACCTTCATTGATAATAAATCCTTTTACTGTTCCTCCTTTTTCAATAATATCTTTCAGTACTTTTATCTCTGTCTGTTGAAATATATAAGAGATGTTTATATATTCTAAAGGTATTCTTATGTCAGGGGCATCAACTCCATATTTTGAGATTGCGTCATCATATGATATCCGTGGAAAAGGAATTATTATCGGAATATTAAATGTTTTCTCAATAGCATATTTTAACATCCTTTCTATAAGAGAAATAATATCATCCTCACTTATAAAGGACATCTCTATATCTATTTGTGTGAACTCTGGCTGTCTATCAGCACGCAGGTCTTCATCTCTGAAACATCTCGCTATCTGGAAGTATCGGTCAATACCTCCTACCATAAGAAGTTGTTTGAAAATCTGAGGTGATTGTGGGAGTGCATAGAATTTCCCAGGATTTAATCGTGAAGGGACGATAAAGTCCCGTGCTCCTTCAGGTGTACTCTTTGTAAGAATTGGGGTCTCAACTTCTATGAATTGCTCTGATATCAAAAATTCTCTTATATAATGTGCAAAAAGTGCCCTCTTGTGAAGGTTTTCAGTCAACCGTGATTTCCTTATGTGAAGGTATCTATATTTTAGTTTTAGTGTCTCCTCAATCTTTTCTATATCAGAAATTTCAAATGGTAGAGGAAGAGAAGTATTCAGAACTTCTATCTTTTCTGGAACAACCTCTATCTCACCGGTGGGTATCTTAGTATTTACTGTTTCTGGAGCCCTTTCTTTTACTGTTCCTTCAATTCTGACGACCCACTCATCTCTTATTGCCTTTATATTTTCAAATCCACTTTCCTTAAAACTTTCCGGAGAACATACTATCTGTGTTACACCATAACGGTCTCTTATATCAAAAAATATTATCCCTCCATGGTCCCTTATAGAGTTTACCCAACCGCATAAAACAACCTTTTCTCCTGAATGTGTCCTGTTAAGTTCGCCACAATTATGAGTTCTCATCATTTTAATATCTCCTTTATTCTGCTTGTATAATTATCTATAGGAATAATAATCTGCTTCCCTGATACCATATCTTTAACTAAAATCTCTTTTCTTTTTATTTCATCTTCTCCGATTATTATACACCAGTGTGCCCCTATCTTATTGGCAGTTTTTAAATGGGAACGGAGTGTCTCTTCTTCATAATCTGTTTCAATTACTATACCTTCTTTACGGAGATTATTAGCAATGATAGTACCTTCATTTTTTGCTTCTTCCCCTATACAGGCAAGATAAAAAAATGCTTCTTTTGATTGATTATATTCAACGAGAGAGATAAGACGTTCCATCCCAATGGCAAATCCAATGGCAGGAATATCAGGTCCCCCTAATTGCTGAACAAGGGTATCATATCTACCACCTGCTGCAATAGCATTTTCTTCTCCTGAGACATATAACTCAAATACAGTTCTTGTATAATAGTCAAGTCCTCTTACAAGGTGGGGGTCAACTTTGTAAGGGACCATATTTGCTTTCAAAGATTCCTCAAATGTTCTGAAATGTTTTTTACAATTATCACAGAGAATATCTCCAATTACAGGTGCATCAGAAACGATTTTTTTACAGACATCTTGTTTACAGTCAAGTATCCGTAAGGGAGAGGAAATAGTCCTTTTTTTGCAGTCCTCACAAAGGATGTCCTGCCTTACTGAAAAATAATCTTTTACCATATCAGTGTATATATTTTTACATAAAGGACATCCTAATGTATTAATAAGAAAATAATATCCTTTAAGGTTTAACCTGTCTGCTATAAATTTAAGTAGTAAAACAATCTCAGTGTCAAAAAAAGGGTCTTTACCGCCTAATAATTCAATCCCGAACTGATAGAACTGTCTGTATCTGCCTTTCTGTGGTCTGTCATATCTGAACATAGGTCCATAATAATAAAGCCGGAATATCCTTCTTCCTGCATACATCCCTGATTCAATAAAAGCCCTTACTACAGAAGCAGTCCCTTCGGGTCTTAGAGCAACCTCTCTTCCTTTCCTATCCTTGAAAGCGTAGATTTCTTTAGAGATAATGTCTGACTCATTACCTATACTTCTTTCAAATAGTGAACGATACTCTACTACTGGAGTTCTTATCTCTTTATAACCATAATATCTTACGGTTTCTACAAGAACATTTTCAATAAACTGCCATTTTGAAACATCATCCGGTAATATATCATGCATACCGCGAACTTTTATATATTTTTCCATAGGTCAACAAAAGATTATGCTATCTTTAATTTAACGCTATACAACCTATATAATTGCTTTATATCTTATCACAAGAGAGATTTATTGACAAAATATCTTTGAAGATATATAATCATTGAAAATCCTAAACAATAGAAAGGAGATGAGCAAAAATGTTGGAGACGGAAGTAAAAAAAGAGATAGCGAAGGAGTTTGGAAGACATCCTTCTGATACAGGTTCCCCGGAAGTGCAGATAGCGTTGCTTACCAAAAGGATAGAAGCGCTTAATGAACATTTCAAAAAATTTAAAAAGGATACAAACTCCAGACGTGGCTTTTTAAAACTCATAGGACAGAGAAGAAAACTTCTTAGATATCTCCAGATGGAAAACCCTTCCAAATATCTTGAGATTATCGAGAAATTAAACATCAGGAAGTGAAAACATAATGGGTAAAAAAATAGAAATTCCTTTCGGAGATAATATTTTGTCCCTTGAAAGTGGTTTTGTTGCCAAACAGAGTGATGGTTCAATATGGGCTCGTGTAGGTGATACTGTTATTCTCGCCACAGTGGTGAGTTCAAAACAACCTCGTGAAGATGTGGATTTTTTCCCTCTCGTTTGTGATTACAGGGAATATATCTCTTCTATTGGAAAAATTCCTGGTGGTTTTTTTAAGAGGGAGGGAAAACCAACAGAAAGAGAAATCCTTGTAAGCCGTTTAATAGATAGGTCTATCAGGCCTCTTTTCCCGAAGGGATACAGAAAAGAAGTCCAGATAATTGTAAGTGTTGTTTCTGCTGATATGGAAAACAATCCAGATGTTCCTGCTGTGATTGCAGTATCGTCCGCTATTACTGTTTCAAAGATACCCTTTTCTGGTCCCATCGGTGCAGTAAGGGTAGGTCTTATAGATAATAAGTATGTTATTAATCCTACGTCCATACAGATGAAAGATAGTTTGATAAATATGGTTATTTCCGGAACAGAAGATACAATTTTAATGATTGAAGGAGATGGTAAAGAATTCTCTGAAGAGCAGTTTTTAGAGGCAATAAAAATAGGACATCAGGAGATAAAAAAGATAATAGAACAACAGAAGGGATTTATAGGTGAGAAAGAAGTATGGGAAGAAGAAAAATATGACGATGATATAAAAAACAAAGCAACGATATTCCTTTCTGATAAGGTAGAAAGGGCGTATGAGTTTCCTGATAAAAAAGCAAGAGGTTCATTTTATGATTCACTTGAAGAAGAATTTTTGTCTTCTTTTACAGAAGAGGAAAAAGCAAAAGCAAAAAAGATATTTCAGGATATCCTTGAGAAAAGCATCAGGAATCTTATATTAACCACAGGTAAACGACTTGACGGAAGAGCCCCTGATGAAATAAGACCTGTTGAATGTATCATTGGTTTATTACCGAGGACACATGGTTCTGCTTTATTTACAAGAGGGCAGACACAGTGTCTGGCTTCTGTAACACTCGGGACAAGTAAGGATGAGCAGATAATAGAAGGACTGCATGAAGAGATGACCAGAAGATTTATGGTTCATTATAACTTCCCGCCTTTTTCAGTAGGGGAGGTGTCTCCTTTAAGAGGGGCATCAAGAAGAGAAATAGGACATGGTGTACTTGCTGCGAGAGCACTGGAGTTTATTATCCCTTCAGAAGAGGATTTTGCATATACTATAAGGATTGTAGCAGAAATTCTTGAATCAAATGGTTCATCCTCTATGGCAACTGTTTGTGCGGGAAGCCTTGCCCTGATGGATGCAGGCGTCCCTGTTAAAAAACATGTAGCAGGGGTTTCAATAGGAATAATAAAAAATGGAGATAAGTATATTTTGTTGACTGATATAGCCGGAGAGGAAGACCACTATGGCAATCTTGACTTAAAAATTGCAGGAACAGAAACAGGAATTACGGGATTTCAGATGGATGTCAAGGAAGAAGGATTAACCCTTAACATAATAGAAAAAGCACTCTATCAGTCAAGGGAAGCAAGGAGGATAATTCTAAAAAAGATGTATGATGTTATTACTTCTCCAAGACCGTCACTATCTGTATATGCACCGAGGATTATATCAATGAAGATTAATCCAGATAAGATAGGACTTGTTATTGGTCCATCCGGTAAGACAATAAAGAAGATTATAGAAGATACAGGCACAGAGATAGATATAGAAGATGATGGAACTGTAAAGATATATTCTTCAGATAGTCGTGCCTGTGAAGATGCTGCTGAGATGGTAAGGGCAATTACAGAAGAGCCAGAGCCGGGTAGGATTTATGAAGGCAAGGTAGTGAAAGTGATGAGTTTTGGAGCTTTTGTACAATTTTTACCCGGGAAGGAAGGACTGGTCCATATTTCAGAACTGGCACCTCACCATGTAAAAAGGGTTGAGGATGTAATAAAAGAAGGGGATACTATACCTGTAAAATTTCTCGGTTTTGATGAACAGGGTAGAGCGAAATTGAGCAGGAAGCAGGCGTTATCTAAAACAAAAAAATTATAAAGAAAACCGCAGGAGGAGTATATGGAACCTGTAAAACTTAACAGAACACAGATTTCAGAACCATCTGAATGTGTAATAGGGGTTTTCGCTCCATCTGACCCCCGTATTGATAAAACATCTAAAGAAAGAGTAGCAAATATTGTTAGAATGACAGCAGAGATTATCTCCGGCAAAATTAAGAAGCCCGATGGTACTCCTGTAAAAGTTGTTTATAGCGATGTTCTTATAGAAGGTGAGAAAGAAGCGGATATAGTTGCTTCTCAATTTAAAAATGCAAAGGTTAATATACTTGTAGGTGTTCCTGACACATGGGCATTTCCTCAACTGACTCTTATCTCTTTCATTCAGCAGTTTCCACCAGACACACCTGTGAATCTTACCTGTGGTAATAGTGGTCCTAAACCAGGTGTTGTATATACCCATGCCTGTAGTGGTGCTGTTTCTCAATATGGAAAACTTATCCATATAAATATAGGTACATGGCCTGATACAGGACAGAATCCTGTTATGACTGATAATACTGCTGAATCACTTATTGACTGGTGTTATTCTGCATTAACATTTAAGGCACTACAGGGTAGACGTGTTGTTATATTCGGTCATGACTCTATGGGGATGGAAACAGCACTGGCACATATTATACCTACAAGAAAGATATTTGGTATAGAGATAACCCGACTGGATATGAAACTTCTTGCAGATATGTTACAAAAAAAGGCATACAATCAGAGCGAACTGAAAGAATTAAGGAATTGGTTTGATAGGCACTGTAAGGGAAGGATAGAGATTAGAAATGAAGAAGACAATGAAAGATTTAATAATTCTCTTGCAATGTATCTGATAGCGAGAGATATAATGAAAGACCTTAATGCTGTTGGTGGTGGTTTTATGAGTCAGTTAGAGTGGGGTTCTGACTTAAGAGGTATTCCCCTTCCAGTTGCTGATGTTATGGAGTCCCTTTTTAATTCTACTTTTGACCATAACGGGAAAAAACCTCCTTTACCCTATGCCACTGAAGCAGATGTTCAGGGGCTTCTTACTATGCTATTCTTTACCTATCTTACCGCAGGCAACCCACCTCTATTTATGGATTTCAGAAAGGTCTGGGAACCATGGGAAATAAAACAGCTTGCTGATAAAATAGGGGTTAAGTTGACCGGAGATACAATATGGGAGAAAAAGGGTTTTGTGGATGGAGATAATTCTGGAAGTGCTTCTTTTGATTGGGCTGCATTACCAGGTTCCTCTATAGAAGAGATTATGTCAAAAATTTCTTTTCCGCTCGCTGATGAAGGATATTTCCCCGGGCTTGGAAATTCTGTAACTTTTGTTTCACCTGCTGGTATTAAAGGTATAGCAGGCAGGATGGCATATAGTAGCATAACAGGGATGTTTTCTTTTATATGGGATGAGGCAGAAACAGTAGAACTGCCTTCTAAACTTGCTGATGCTGTCTGTAAGACATCTACCTATACATGGCCACATACATTTGTTGTTCCAAAGTATGCTACAATGCTTGAATACAAACAGTATGCACCGGCAAATCACTTTCATATGGTATGGGACATTAAACCTGCACGACTTGAATACTGGATGGACCTTACCAATGTTCTTTCTGTAACCCCCTGGCAGGCGAGGCCATCTTTTATAGAAGGAGTGGATAGACCTTTACCACTTCTATATCTTATAAATGGTGGAGAGACCCAGACAAAACTTAAACTTGCCTCAAGATTTATTTGATTTTAAATTTTTATAAAGATTAACTATTTCTTCAATAACCTGCGGGATAGTCATTTTTGTTGTATCAATATAGAAAGCATCCGGTTGTTTTATAAGGGGAGATATAGTTCTTTTCCGGTCCTTCTCATCACGTTCTCTTATCTCTTTTTCTATAACAGTTAAGTCCCCTTCAATCCCCCTCTCTTTCAGTTGTAGATATCTTCTTTTTGCTCTTTCCTCTACACTTGCATCAAGAAATATTTTTAATTGAGCATCAGGAAACACCTTGCTTCCTATGTCTCTTCCTTCCATAACAATATCATACCTTTCCCTGAGTTCTCTTTGCATTTTCCATAGTATCTCTCTTATGGGGAGTATAGAAGCAATAAAATGTGTGCCTTTACTCACTTCTTCTGTTCTAATTGCTTCACTGACATCCTTACCGTCAAGAAATACACTGTATCTTTCTGAATTATCCTGAAGTTCTATCTTACTATTTTGTGCCATCTCTATCAGTTTTTTTTCGTCTGTTAGAGGTATCCTATCTCTTAATGCTTTCAGGGTAAGTGCACGATACATTGCACCTGTATCTACATATAAAAAACCAATCTTTTTTGCAACAATTTTAGCAACTGTACTTTTTCCTGCTCCTGCAGGTCCATCTATCGCTATTACAAATTTTTTCATTAACCTTCCAGTATTTCTTTACTTTTTTCTTCTACTTTTTTATCTATTTCTTTTATGAATTTATCAGTTGTCTGCTGTATTTCTTCTATTCCTTTATGCATATCGTCTTCGGTTATCATCTTTTCTTTTTCTGCTTTTTTTAACTCTTCATTCCCTTTTCTTCTAATTTCTCTTATTTCAACCTTCGCTTCTTCACCCATTTTGTGGAGAATTTTTACCAGTTCCTGTCTCCTTTCCTCACTGATAGGTGGTACAGGAACCCGGATAACATTTGCATCGGCAATAGGATTAAGACCAATATTACTGGACTGGATTGCTTTTGTTATTTCCTGAAGCATATTTTTATCCCATGGTTGTATTACAATCAACTGTGGCTGTGGTATAGTTATTGTTGCAATCTGACTTATAGGCATCTTTGAACCATAATACTCTACAGTAATACCTTCAAGGAGTGAAATAGAAGCCCTGCCTGCCCTCAAAGTCCCGATTTCTTTTTTAAAAAAGTTAACAACTCCTTCCATTTTTTTCTCTACTTCACTGAATATCTTCCCTTTCATATAAACCCCCTTACTCCTTTACAATTGTTTTAATTCCTTTACCTGTTACTATCTTTTTTAGATTCCCTTTTCTGAATAGGTTAAAGACCACCACAGGGATATGGTTGTCCATACATAGAGAGATTGCAGAAGCATCCATTATTTTAAGTCGTTTCTGAAGTACTTCCATATAAGAAAGATTGTTGTATCTCTTTGCCGTAGGATTTGTCATTGGGTCTGCTGAATATATTCCATCAACCTTTGTTGCTTTAAGTATTACCTCTGCGCCAATCTCTATTGCTTTTAAGGCAGCAGCAGTATCAGTTGTGAAATATGGGTTTCCTGTTCCACCTACAAATATAACAATCCTTCTCTTTTCAAGATGTCTTATTGCTCTCCTTCTTATATACATTTCACAGAACTGCTTCATATCAAAGGCGCTCTGAACACGTGTTTCAAGTCCTAATTTTTCAAGTGTATTCTGCAGTGCAAGTCCATTAATAACCGTGGCAAGCATTCCCATATAATCTGCTGTTACAGGGTCTGTAATCTCTTTATCTCTCGTGTTCCCTCTATATATATTCCCTCCACCCAGTACTATCCCTATTTCACATCCTAACTGCCATACATCTTTTATCTCTTTCGCTATAGAAATAATTGCTTTTGAATTAATACCGAACTTCTCCTCTCCTTGCAGTGCTTCTCCTGAGAGTTTTAGAACAAATCTTTTATATAGTGGTTTCATTATTTTTTCCTCGGGAAGATTATCTCCCTTTTTTTAATCCTTATACCTTCTGACATTTTCTGGTTTAACAGTTTAAATCCATCTCTGTTAGGGTCTCCATCAAAACCTATCATCTGCCATATTCTTAAAGAAGAAAAAGGAATAAAAGGAGCAAGCATTATTGATACATTACGGATGCCATAGATGGTACTGTAAAGAATTTCTTTTACATTGCTGCATCCTTCCCGCCATGGGGCTTTTTCATCAAGAAATCTGTTTAGATAGGATACAAGTTTCCATATCTCCTCAAGTGCTTCTGAAAACGCAATCTTCTCCATCTTTTCAAAATATTTTTCAGATGAAGTAATAGCAAGATTTACAAGAGATGTATCAGGTGTTACATTACTTATCACACCCTGTGTTTTTGTTTCTATAAGGTTAAGGGTTCTATTTACAAGATTTCCCAGGTCATTAACAAGGTCACTATTATACCTTTTTTTGAAACCATCTTCTGAATACTCACCATCCAGTCCAAAAGGGACTTCTCTTAAAAGGAAGTATCTGAAAGCATCCAGTCCGTATTCTGCTATAATGTTCTGTGGTGAAACTATATTGCCTTTTGATTTTGAAATTTTGTCTTTACCGGATATCCACCAGCCATGAGCAAATATAGTTTTAGGAAGTGGAAGGTCCAGTGCAAGTAAAAGACAGGGCCATATAATATGATGAAATCTTATAATATCCTTTCCTATAAACTGTACATCCGGTGGCCAGTACTTTAAAAATGAGTTATCATCTTGCATATAACCTATCCCACTTAAATAGTTAATAAGAGCATCAAACCATACGTAAATAGTATAACCTTCAGATGTTGGAGCAGAAATACCCCATTCAACATTTTTTCTTGTGATACTCACATCATACAACCCTGACCTGATAAAATTAAGCACCTCATTTTTTCTGAAATCCGGTTTAACAAAATTGTTTTCTTCAATAAATTTTTCAAGTTGCTTTGCATACTTTGAAATACGGAAGAAGTAGGATGGTTCAGAGATTTTACTCATCTGTCTTTTACAGTCAGGACAGAGTGGATTACTCTCATCTTCCGGTATTGCATAACTTTCACAGGGAGTACAGTAGTATCCAGTATATTCTCCTTTATACAGGTCTCCTTTTTCTAATAGTTTGACAAATATCTTTTTTACAGTTTCCACATGCATTGGTTCAGTTGTTCTTATGAATCTTGTATAGGAGATATTTAATGTATCCCAGAGATTTTTATATATGGTAGAATTTCTATCAACAAACTCATTTATGGTTATATTCTGTTTTTGGGCTGCTTCATATATTTTCTGTCCATGTTCATCTGTTCCTGTGAGAAAGAAAACGTCATAGTCAGACATTCTATAGAACCTTGCGAGGGTATCAGCAGCAATAGTTGTATAGGTATGTCCTATATGGGGCTCTGCATTTATATAATATATAGGAGTAGTTATATAAATCTTCATTGTTTTTTCAAAAGTTCTTTTTTATAAAGTTCATCTTCATAACCAAGGCAGCATAACAATCGTCCACACTGTCCTGTAATCTTATTAATATCAAGTGGTAAATTCTGATTTTTAACCATTCTCATTGTTATTGAATCAAACCTTCTTAAAAACTGTGCGCAGCATAGTGGACAGCCACATATTCCATACCCCCCTTTAATTTTCGCTTCGTCTCTCAACCCTATCTGTCGCATTTCTATCCTGCAGTTGAATATCTTTGCCAGTTCTCTCACAAGGTTTCTAAAATCAATTCTACTTTCAGACCAGTAATAAAAAGTTATTTTTGTCCTATCAAAGGAGTACTCTGCATCAATCAGTTTCATTGGAAGATTATATGTTTTTATCTTTTCTTTACATATAGCAATACATTCTAATACCTTTCCTCTGTTTTCCTTTATAACTTCAATATCTTTATCTGTTACTTTTCTCAATACCTTACCAGAGATAGTCGGTTTAAGCAGTGTTTTCCCTTCAATAAATCCATAGACCTTCCCGTAATCAATAGTTCCCTGTGTTAATTCTATAATACAAAGGTCACCTTTCTTTACATCTATCAAGTCCTGTCCGACCCTGAAAAACTGGGATTTTTCGCCTTTTCTGGTCTCTATTTCAGCGATTCTATCCATTTTTCATATCCTTCTATAACCATACCTTCCTCTACTGAAACTGCATTGAGTCCCTTGCTTTTTTCGTAATAGTAACGAAACCTGTCTTCATCCCCTGTCTTTTTATAAAACAAAGCCATTTCTATATTGTACTGTTTCTTATCAGGATATAATTTTAGAACTTTTAGATACATTCTTTCCGCATCTTTATAATCTCCTGTGGCTTCATATAGAAATGCAAGTTTTCTATAACAACTTATTAATAATGGATTTAAATTGATTGCCTGTAAATATAAAATTTCTGCCTGCTGTTTATAGATTAGTTCTTTCTTAAAAGTAAAAATGGTATAGAAAATATCTCCTTTCTTCTCATATATTTCAAAATTATTCCCATACAACTTTCCTGCTTTTTCAATGTAGTAAAGTTTAGTATTTATATCACTTTCCTCTTCTGAAAGAGCCATTTCTCTCTGCGAAAGAGAAAATCTTGTATATTCTATAGTAGTAAAAATTAGCAGTAATATAATAAGAAAATTAACCCCATCTGTCAAGGAGCGATATCTATTAAATTTATTTTCTTTTGGGTTAGTTGAAGCAAGCCCACCACCTATAAAAAATAGAACAGCAACAGCGGGATTGATAAAATTAAAATCAATGAAATTATGGAGAAGGAAAGAAAGAAAAGAGAAAGACACTCCTGCTTCTAACATTGACACTTTTGCATTTGTAAAAAGGTTTATCCCTATAGTTATAAAAAAAGCAAATAAGAAAAATGTGCCTACAATACCTGTTTCAGCGAGTGATGCAAAAAATATAGAATGAGGATGTTTTGCTTCCATCGCACCGGGTGTTTTATATTTTAAATAGTAATATTTATAATTTTCTGGTCCTACTCCAACTAAAGGATGTTCTTTAAATACTGTAGTGGCTGCTTTCCAGTAGTTTACTCTATCAACAAAAGAACTCATTTTGGGGAGTTTCCCTGCTGTATATCCACCATACATAAACAACATTTCAAAGATGATTAAGGCAGGCAGAATAATTCTTAATCTTCGTGTATCAAATATCAGAAAAATTGTTATTATCTGTAAAACAAAAAGAAGTATATATATACCACCACTGGAACCCGTAAGAAATATATTCCAGAGAGAAAGTATAAGTGTTGCCATTGCTATTACCCTTAAAATAATTCTCTCTCTGGATATGGATAAAAAAAATGAAAGAGGTATAAGAAACAGCAGGAATGATGCAAATATATTGGGATATATAAATGTTGCAAAAACCCTGTTACTCTGGATTCTTTCAAGGAATGTAGGTGGTAACGTTTTTAGAAGTTCAGGTCTGGAATATATAAATTCCTTTGTCTGTTTAAGACCAAAAAAATACTGGTCTATTCCGTAGATACAAATGAGAAACCCGCTGATAATAATAGTGAAAAGCAAAATTTTTTTCTCATCAACTGTTTTGAATACCTCTTTTACCAAAAAGAATATACACCAGTAAGCAAGTATCTGTGCATTAAAACCAACTCCTGTCCCTTTTATAGGTGAAATACCTGTTGATATGGATGATATGGTGAAATAAAGGAGAAGTAATATAGATGTTTTATCAAGTTCTATTTTAAAATTTTTAATCAGAATATGGGTTATGGTAAGCAAGAAAAAATAGATATTCCAGATAAAATTATATACAGGATAACTTAACCCATCAACAAAAAATCTAAAAAAAACAAAGATACAGATACTTATAATAATAAAACCATTATAAGGACTAACCCTTTTCTCCTTTTGTTCTTTCTCCCGATTTCTTTTTTTCATTTAGAAGCCCTGTTGCTTCAGATATGTTTTTTAATCTATGTGTTTTCAAAAATTCTGTAAATGTCTCATATATCTGGTCTACAATATAAGGGTTAGAAAAAAGTCCACTCCCAATCCCCACAGCACTTGCTCCTGCAAGGATATATTCCAGAGCGTCTTTGCCTGTTGTTATTCCTCCCATACCTATTACTGGAATTTTCACTTTTTTATATACATCATATACCGCCTTCAGTCCTACAGGTTTTACACAGGAACCTGAAAGCCCGCCTTCAATAATCCTCATATTTTCTATATCTACAGCAACTGCTTTTAAGGTATTTATTAAACTTATTGCATCTGCCCCTGCCTCTTCTGCAGATAATGCTATTTCGGTTATATCTGTTATATTTGGAGATAATTTTGCTATAACAGTTTCTCTTTTAAATATCTCTTTTGCATTTCTAATAAAATTGTATGTATCCTCTGGAGATTGAGCAACCATACGATTATTTCTATTTACATTTGGACAGGAAAGATTTAACTCTATTGTTTCTACTCCTTTTTTTACAAGCAGTTCTAACATTCTTTTTATCTCTTCAGGACTTTCTCCAGATATACTTACAATTGTCTTAACACCATCTATCTTGTATAGTCCTTTCTCCAGAAATTCCTTTATACCCGGATTTTGAAGCCCGATGCAGTTTATCATTCCTGAAGATGTCTCCCAGATACGGGGTTGAGGATTGCCTTTGCGAGGGTTAAGTGTGATTGTCTTTGTTACTATTGCTCCAATTTTTTCATAGTCAAGGTAGTTAAGTTTTACCTCTCCATAACTGAATATTCCGCTTGCTATAATCACAGGTGTTTTTAAATTAAGTTTGCCCAACCTGATTTCTATCCCTTTTATTCCCATACAACCTCTTTTACATTAAAAACAGGTCCATCCTTACATACTCTTTTATATTCCCATCCATTTTTCCCTTTTATTTTAGTGACACATCCATAACATATACCCACTCCACACGCCATCCTGTTTTCCATTGAAACAAAAGCAGGTGTTTCATATTCCTGAGAAATTCTCGCTATATCTTTAAGTAATCCGTAAGGTCCTCCTCCATATATAACATCTGGTGAACCATCTTTCTCTATATGTTTTTCAAGTATATCACCGAGTAATCCCTTCTCCCCATAAGAACCATCATCAGTAGAAAATACATAGTTAACTTTATAAGGCAGGATATTAAAAGCAATACATTCAGAAGTTCTTGCTCCATAAAAAAAAGTTATACTACAGTTTTGCTGTAATAATGCTTCTGTGAGAAATAGAAGGGGAGCAATACCTGTTCCTCCACCAGCAAGATATATATTTTTCCATTTTTTATTAACAGGAAAACCATTTCCCAGTGGTCCTATAACATCAAGTAATTCTCCATTTTGTTTTCTACTCAATACCTCAGTTGCTCTTCCTACCACTTTATAAACTATCTTTAAATAATTTTTGCTATATCCTGCGATAGAAAAAGGTCTTCTTAAAAAGAATGGCTCTATCTTTATATGTACAAACTGTCCAGGTACAGGTACCTTATTAAAATTTCCTTCTAATTCCAATAGATAAAGTTTTTCTGTCAGAAAAAGATTATCTTTTATTATGAATTTTTTTGCTTCCATCCCTTATATCTTACCACATCCACCCTTTTTTATAAAACCACCTTATTTCCCCTCTCTTGAGGAGAGATGGGTGCTGGTGCGACGGGTAAGGAACATTGTATAGCACACCCACCGAGATGGTGAGGTGGGTGTCTTAAGTCCGTCAGAACAGGGTGGGAATGAAATCTTCCCTTACTTTCTCCTCAATTCTTTATTCTATATCCTCTCCCTTGAGGGGAGAGGGTACGGGTGAGGGTGAAACCGTTGCTTTATTCTCTACCCACACTTATTTTCCCACCCCCTAATACGGGAGGGATTGGTCTTTTACCCTCTCCTGAAGAAAGATGCAAGGAAAGAGTAAGACAATGTAATAACATCTATTTACACTTTTATAAATTAAAGGTAAAATAATTAAAATGCGATTTTCTCTTATTTTGAAAGGCAACTCTATAAAGACAGAAAAGAATAAAGACATCAGAAAGTATTTCATATCATTTCTTAAAAAGATATTCTCCACCGCCTCACAATTAGAATACGAAGAACTATTTAGTACCAAGAAGGTAAAACCCTATGTCTATTCTCCATTTCTCGGGCTAAACTGGGAGAAAGGTATTTTAGGACCTGATATATCTATCATTTTTTCTTCCGGTGATATTTCAGTAATTTCTCACTTTTGGAATGGAATACTATCTCTTCAAAAGAACGAGAATGCATTTATAGAAATTGAAGGAGTAAAGTTTGTCCTTGAGAATATACAACTTCTCCCACAGCGTAGGATAAATTCCTCAAAGATTATTTGTAAATCCATAGGTGCAATAGTAATGACAGACCCATCTGCTTCTCCTTCTAACTTTTCTGAATGGTTTACAGTTCCCTCAAAAGATAACATACAGAAGTTCAATGAAGTATTTAATGAAAGAACAGCAATAAGTTATAGTTCTATCTTAGGAAAAACATTGAAAAGTAATATACAATTTAATATCCTACCGGATTATAGAATAACAGAAATAATAGTTCCTGTTTTTGGTGGATATGCAAAAGGATTTAAAGGTGGCTTTTCCCTTGAAGGGAATCCTGAAGTATTGCAATTTTTATATGATTTTGGGATAGGAGTAAGAACTGGCCAGGGTTTTGGAATGATTGATGTAATAAAACAGTTATGAGATAAGATGAAGACCATAGGAAAAACTCAAAGAATAAATATTACATATAAAGAAAAAGTAAACATTCCTGAAAAATATAGAAGTATATTCTGGGATTGTGCAAAAGATGTTGTCCTTGAAAAGTATATATTAAGAATACTCACCTATGGTAATTTTGAAGATATAAAAGAAATTTATTATCAATATCCTGAAGAAACTTTCAAAATTGCTTTTAAATACCCTGAAGTAAAAAGGGGAGTAAAATTCTGGATAAAGATATGGAAAAAACAGAACAAATGAAAAAAATAGCGAGGGAGATACAGAATAATTTCAAAAATTTCTATCTTGCAGGTGGGACTGTATTAATGTTTAAGTATAATCATAGAATTAGTGAAGACCTTGATTTCCTTACTGAGGAAGAATTTTCTTATATGAGAATATCCTCAAAAATAAAAAAATTTTTTGTACTGGAAAAAGAAGAAAAGTTTGTGGATAATATTGACTTTATAATTAAAGGAATAAAAGTTTCTTTTATCTTTTTCCCTTTTAAAAATATAAATCCACTTGAAGTATATGACGGAATAAAAATGGCTTCTGATTATGACATATTCATTAACAAAATCTATTCTGCTGGAAGAAGAATTGAAACAAAAGATTTGGTGGATTTTGCATTCCTTTATAGTAAATATAAGTGGGAAAAAGAAAAAGTAGAAAGCGATTTTGAAAAAAAGTTTCCTTTGCAGGATTTTAATCTATATCTTGGAGCAATTCTTTCTGTAGAAGATTATCCTGATGTTAATAGAAAAACATTAAAAATAATAGAAGAGATAAAGAAAAAATGGCAAATAATAAAATAACACTTTACCCTTCTAACTGGCTATATAACGCAGGCGTGGTCGGCCTGTTACGAATTTTAGAATTCGCTGGGAAAAATAATACTTTTCAATTTAATAATGATGGGAGTGTTGAGATAGAAAGAAAGGTTTTAGAAGAAAGTTATAAATTGCTTGTACAATATCATAAAAAGGAATTAAACGAAGAGTTTAAAATATATGGAAAAAATAAAAGATATCCAAATTATATACAAAAAAATCAAGAAGATTTTTTTAAGGAAGAATATATTAAAAAATTATCTTCTGTTGAACCCAGAATAAATAATAAATCCTGTAATTGGTGTTGTGGGCATTTCTTACCTCAAAAAGTATTAGATGATTTACAGAGTAAATTTTTAACAAATGTTTCATATAAAAAGAATAAAGATTCATTTATTAAATTTATCTCTCAAAGAGAAGTATTTCAAGGAATACATATTAAAGAATTAGGAGGAGCCATTACAGAAATGCCTAATTCCTTCTGGAACTTTAAAACCTCAACACCATTATGTCATCTGTGTTCTTATTTAGTAATTTTTCATCATTTATCTTTTTACAAAGATGTTTTTATAAATACTTCTTTATTCTATCTTACATGGGATTTAAATAAATTTATTGAAAAATTTTTTATCAAGGATGAACAATATAACATTAAAAAACTTTTTGCTACTTCCTTACTTCAGTGGATTGTCAAAAGAAGAGCACTACTTGGAACCTGGACAATGATGAATATTGAAATGATAGTTAAAAGAAGGGTTAGAATTAATAATAAATTGGAAAATATTATTGATTATTATGATTTACCTTATCACATAACAAGAATATTAATTGATTATGAAATTGCTAATTTAATAGATAGAATTGGAGAAATAAAAATTTTTAATTTACTTCTTGATGGAAAATTTTCAGAACTTGAAAAGGCAAACTATTTTATTTTAAGGACTCTATTAAAAATAAAAAATAAGGAAAGGATTTCTGAAAACGATCCAGTAAAAAAGTATATAAGTGAAAGTAAAATGGATATAAATAATCTTTATAAAATTTCACTCCTTTTGTCAGAATTATATACAAGAATAATGAAAATCTTAAAAACGGAGGTGGGATATGGCTAATATAGACATACTAATGTGGAATTTAAAAGAAAAAGGAAAAGAAATAAGTAGACAATTAGCATCCGAGGAGGAGTTGAAATCAATAGATAACATCGCTTTCAGGTTACTTGAACAGATTCGTCTCGAGAATAAAGATAATGTCTTTTATATACTACTTAGATGGTTTAAGACAAATGGAAAGAAATTTCCTGAAGAACTTATAGAAGCATTTAAACCTGAGAATGAAATATACTTTAAAACATTACTTTTCTCATTCCTAGCCCCTATTTTAACTTTACAAAAAAATATAAAGGAGGAACAAAATGAAGATTAAGGAAGCAATAACCATTACTATTATTTTTGAAGCAGATGCTCTTAACCGAGGAGAAAAAGTAGCAGGAAATATTCCTTCTATCAAGAAACTTATGAGAGGTTGGGGAGAAGCATATTCATTTATTTCAAGGCCTGCAATGAGACATTACCTCTGGATAACACTTAACAGGATGAATCCAGAAAGATGGAAAGAAGCGCCCGTTACAAGAGCCAATGGTAATGTTATTCAATTTGATCTTAAAAAAGGTAATATTAAAGAGTATGCTGAACTTGATGTTTTTGGATATATGGGAACTAAAAAAGGTAATAAAAAGGGGAAAGGAAAACAGATTACAAGGAAATCCGCTATAGGAATAACAAAATCTATTTCTTTTGAACCATGGGCAGGAGATATTACTTTCTATGCGAATCATGATTTAGTTAGAAGATATGTTAAACAATATCCAGATGCAAAACTTGAACCAAATCCATATAATCCTGAAGAACATAAGTCGCTTTATAAAACCTCCTTTACGTTGGATTTGAAAAAAATAGGAACCGATGATAGTGGCAGATTGGTTATTTCTGACCAAGAAAAGGAGGGACGAGTTCTAGACATATTGACTTCTATTTACAATGGTCTTTACTATCATTCTTCTGGAGAATGTCCTGGCATTGTGCCTTTATTTTTGATTTCAGGTATCGTAAAGATTCCTATTCCAATATTTCATTCCTTTGTTGATGTGGAATTCTATAAAGAAAATCATAGACCAAAATTTAGAATTAGGGAGAATTTACTGCAGAATGGAATATCTAATGGTTGGATTGAAAAAATAAATGGAAAAAGTTTAACTTTTGTTGAATCTCGAGAACCAGATGCAATGAGTTCAGATTTTATAGAAAAGCACTCATATGCAAAATGGGATATATTTATAAAAGAGTTATTTAAATAGCTCTTAAGAAAAGAATTTACCAAATACAGGAATAGTTAAAATGAAATTTTTGAGATTAAAAATTTATCAACCCCATGTTCATTATAGAATTCCGTTCACTCTTTCTAGAAGGCATACTTATCCCATTCCTCCTTATTCTACTGTTATAGGACTTATATGTAATGTTCTCGGAATAAAAGACCAAAATGATGAGAAGTTCGTTAAGTTAAAAGAGTTAGGTCTTGCTATTTATGGAAAGTTTGAATCAATGACAAAAGAATATATATGGCTAAGAAACTTGTCAGCAAATTCGCACAGAAATAGATTTATTACTATACAAAATAGAACTATGGACCAAATTCCTGAACATCCAGGAAGACAGATACCTACGAGAATAGATGTTTTAGAGAATGTAAACCTTATCATCTACATTTACCATAGTGATGAAAAATTCATCATAGAATTGAAGGAGGTATTTAACAATCCACAAAATAGAATTTATCCTTTACATCTTGGAAGAGCAGAGGACTGGATTGTATTTGAAGATAGTCCAGAGGAAGCAATAAGGATAGTTGATATTGATAAAAATAATAAAAAACCTTTTTATGGAAAGTTATACTATTATACTTGGATTCCTGACCCAAGACCACGAAATAAGAAAAGTAAAGAATATCCTAATTGGTTTGAAAAAGATTTTTATCCTGTTGACTATAAGGAGTTCTTCTTAAAAATTAAAGGGAGTTTTCATCTAGTCACAGGGCTTTATAAAATAGAAGATGGTTTCCGAAATTTTAGACATATCCCTGTGAAACTTTTTGAACAAGGTGAGTTTCCTTTTTATTTCGGAAAACCTTTTGAATTTATAACAGATACTGAAATGAATATTCCTCTTTTTTTGTGTAAAATGATTTAATCCGGAGTATTAAAATGGATATATGGGCAAAATCTAGTGGAGTACTATTAATTAAACACACTGAAGATGTGATAAAAACAATTGAAAAACTACCTTTAGATAAATTAAACTATGGCAATTTTAAAAACGGTTCTAATATTGATGAGTATTATTTAAAATATCTGCTTAAATGGGCTGGATTTTTTCATGACCTTGGGAAAATATCGCCTTCTTTTCAGAAAAAGATAGGTAATACCAATACCCTGACTTCCAATAATAAATTTCCTTATGTAAGACACAATATTCTATCCTTGTTCTTCATAGACAAGGAAAAAGTAAAGACAATATGTAGAAATAGCGAAAGTTTATATACAACATTTTTATCTGCTGTTGCTTTTCATCACTGGAAAATAGACGAAAAAAAGTATCTTTTGCAAATAAATAATGATTTGAGAGAAACAGCAGAATTTCTGTTAAAGAATAGTAATGGAGCAACACTTACGGAAGAACTAAAAAAAATTTTTTCTAATTTTAAAATAGATGGATTGGCCGTAACTGATTATATTTCATTTGATGAACATATTGTAAAACAAATTTCTCAAGGGGGTAATTTAACCAGTATTGGGATAATCCCTCCGTACACTCTTTATTTTCTACCAGAGAGATTAAAACTGGAAATAGAATTGAAAATAGACCTTAATCTGTGGATTTTTCTTTCTGGCTTTTTAATAAGAGCAGACCATTTTACTTCATTTGTAGAAAGGCAAGAACACCGTGGTATTACTTTATGCGAAGTTGAAAAGGAAACAAAAAGAATTTCTATTATTGAGAATATATTAGAAAAACATTTTGGCAAACAATTTTGGCAGAAAGATATGGTTGAAAATTTTAAAAACAAAAATTTGATTCTTATTGCCCCGACAGGTATTGGTAAAACAGAATTTGCTTTATTGTGGTCAGAGGATGAGAAACTTTTTTATACACTTCCTTTAAGATGTGCCACAAACCAAATATTTGACCGTATCTCTAAATACTTAAACCAATCAAATGCTGCTATTTTTAAAGAAGAAGACCCTTTCATAAATGAAAATGTGGGACTTTTACATTCAGATGCAGACCTTTATTTGGTGGAAAAATCAAGCAATTCAACAGAAGATATAGATGGGGAACTACTTAAAATTCTAGACCTTTCAAGACATTTTTCTTTACCCATAAATATATGTACAGGAGACCAGATTTTTCCTGCATCTTTAAAATACCCTCAATACGAAAAAGTTTATGCAACTTTAGGCTATTCAAGATTAGTAATAGATGAAGTTCAAGCATATAATCCAAAAGCATGTGCAATGATAGTAAAATTAATAGAAGATATTGTTTCTCTGGGTGGTAAATTTTTATTGATGACAGCAACACTTCCTAATTTTGTAAAGAATTATTTGAAAGATAAGAATGTCATATCGGATAGCGATATTATTAATTATTATTCTGAAATAAAAGACGATCTTATCAGGCATAAGATAGAATTGCGAGATAAAAGTATTACAGATGATATAAGAGAAATTATAGATAAATCTAAAAAAGGTAAAAGAGTTCTTGTGGTTTGTAATACTGTTGAAAAAGCAGAGGAAATGTATGAATACATAAAAAATAGTACTAAAGATCAAAAAATATACCTTGATATACTACATTCAAGATTTACATTAGAAGAAAGAAAGGAAAAGGAAAAAAGACTGGAAGAAGAATTCAATAATCCTAAACCCGAAGATGAGAATAAATCTAAAATACTTGTTGCTACTCAAGTTATTGAAGCATCATTGGATATAGATGCAGATTATTTATTTACAGAGATTGCTCCAATGGATTCTTTGATTCAACGTATGGGAAGAATAATGAGGAGAGTAAATGTATTAACAGGAAGTATTAAAGATTCAAATAGAATTTTTACATATGAAAATTATTATTCTCAAAATGAAAAAAACATATATGTCTATTATATAAAAGAAAAAGGATATATAGAATCTGGGAAAGGAAAGATATATGAAGAGATTTTATTGAAGGGAACCCTAGAAATTTTAAAAAATAAAAATAATTTTACAGAAAAGGAGAAACAAAAGTTGGTTGAAGGACTTTATGACAATTTAGAAAATTCAGAGTATATCAATACTTTTTTTCAGACAGTATCAATTTTGAACGCTGGCTATGTTTCTGAGTATAAAGAAGAAGCGCATAATTTATTTAGAGAGATTTTTTCTATGTCAATAATAAAATCAGAACATGAAAATGAAATAATTAAAAAAATAAATGATGCTATTCTAAATAATTTGGACATTACTTGGCTTTGGTTTAAAAAGGAAATCATAGCTAAATATGTAATAAATTTATCAGGATGGAAAATAAAAGAACGGGAAATAATAGATACTTTATGGAATATTTTAAAAGATAAAATAGTGCAGAAAGATGTTGAAATAAGTAGAAAATTACGGAGTTATTCTGAGAATATTTGGGTTTTAAAGGTAAACAAAATAAAAGAACAGTCAATTATTATTTAAAATCTAATGGTAGATTTATTAAATTATAGAATTACTGGAACACATATCGCTTATTATATTGTGTGTAAAAGGAAACTATGGTTGTTCTCACATGGATTAGGAATGGAGCAATTTTCTGATTTTGTTGAGATGGGTAAAGTATTAAGTGAGAGTTCATTTAAAAGAGAAGGGTATAAAGAGATAATGTTAGGAGACACAATAAAAGTGGATTTTCTCAGGATTGGAAATGAAATAATAGTTAATGAAGTCAAAAAATCAAGGAATCTTGAAGAAGCACATATATGGCAGACAAAGTTCTACATCTATAAACTCCAGAGGACAGGAGTAGAATGTACAAGAGGAATAATTCATTACCCTAAATTGATGAAAAAAATAGAGGTAATTTTAAAAGATGAAGATAGAAGGAATATAGAAAATGCAGAAGAGAATATTAAAGAGATAATGGACCTATCTAAACCACCTGAGGTAGTAAAAAAACCATATTGCAGAAACTGTGCATATTTTGAACTCTGTTATATATGAAGAACTATTATATCTTTTCTAATGGAGTATTGAAGCGAAAAGAAAACACCATATTTTTTGAAACAATGGAAGGTAAAAAGCCAATTCCAGTTGAAAATATAGACCAGTTGTTTGTCTTTGGAGAAGTTGACTTCAATAATAAGTTTTTAAATTTTTCCGCTCAGAATGGTATCTGTATCCATATATTTAATTATTATGGATATTATTCTGGAACTTTTTACCCACGCGAGACAAATCTCTCAGGAGACCTTTTAATCAGACAAGTAGCACATTATCTTGATGGAACAAAAAGAATTGTTCTTGCAAGATGTTTTGTTCAGGGTGCCATACACAATATAAAAAGAAATCTTCAAAAAAGAGAGGACTTTAAAAAAGAAATATCACAGATAGAGGAGTTTGAGAAAGAAATAGAAAAGGCGAAGACCATACCAGAACTTATGAGTTTAGAGGCACATACAAGGAAACTATATTATGGTTGTTTTGAAAAAATTACTGGCTGGGAATTTGGAGAAAGAATTGTAAACCCACCTGGTAATCCTTTGAATGCACTTATATCTTTTGGGAATGCGCTTGTTTATACGACTGTTTTGAGAGAGATTTATTTAACTCCTTTAAATCCTACAATAAGTTATCTTCATCAACCAGGTGCAAGAAGGTTTTCTTTATCATTGGATGTTTCCGAGATATTCAAACCGATTTTAGTGGATAGGATAGTATTTAAACTTATAAATTTAAACCAGATTACAGAGAAACATTTTGAAAAGGAATTAGGAGGAATATATCTTGATGAGGAAGGCAGAAAGATATTTATTGAATCTTTTGATGAAATGCTAAATACTACTTTGGTTCACAGGAATTTACGAAAAAAGGTAAAATATAAAACACTAATAAAATTAGAACTATATAAGATAATAAAACATCTATTGGAAGAGAAAAAATATAATCCATTAAAGGTGTGGTGGTAAATGCAAATGATATTTATATATGATATTGACCTTACAGAAGGAACAAAAAGCCAGAGAAGATTAAATGCAGTGAAGAAAATAGGAAGGAAATATCTTACCC
>JAOAIL010000005.1:30500-78727 GCA_026414725.1 bacterium | reverse complement strand
CCCTTATGTAGCAACATCTATCCCCGGCAGATGTAATGACCTTGTAAATAAGGTGGAAAAAGCAGTTTCATTTGATGGGTTCACATTTATAGATGTCCTTTCTCCCTGCCGTCTCGGCTGGCCTCATGAGCCAGAACTCACAATGGAGATTTCACGGCTTGCTGTTGAGACCTGTATCTGGCCATTATATGAAGTAGTGGAGGGAAAGTATAAACTCACATATAAGCCAAAGGAGAAAAAACCAGTAGTAGAGTGGTTAAAACTGCAGAGAAGATTTGCACATTTTTTTAAACCAGAGAACCAGTATCTTCTTGAAGAGATACAGAAAGAGGTTGACAAGCGCTGGGAATCCCTTCTGAAAAAATGTGAGGGATAAAAGATGAACTCTCTTGTAGTCGCCGGGATTTCAATAATACTTTTTATTCTTGCTTACCATTTCTATGGGAGATTCCTTGAAAGAATATGGGATGTGAATCCTGAGAAAAAGACGCCTGCCTTTGAAAGGGAAGATGGTGTTGACTATGTTCCTGCAAAACACTGGCTTATACTTTTTGGGCACCACTTTTCTTCTATTGCTGGAGCAGGTCCTATTCTTGGTCCTGTGATTGCCTGTATGGTCTGGGGATGGTTTCCTGCGGCTTTGTGGATTGTTTTTGGTTCTATTCTTTTAGGTGGTGTCCATGATTTTGGTTCCCTTCTTTTAAGTTTAAGGTATCAAGGAAGCAGTGTAGGGGATGTTACTGAATCAATTATAAATAGAAGAAGTAAAATCCTTTTCTGTTTATTTCTTTATCTGTCCCTTATTCTTGTTGTCGCTGTTTTTGCATCTGTGACTGCCACAACTCTTATAAAAGAACCGCAGATTGTTATTCCTACCTTCGGGCTTGTTTTTATAGCAATACTGTTTGGGTTCCTTGTTTACAGGTTCCGATGGGGATATATATATGCAACATTTATATCCCTTATTCTTCTGGTTTTATTATTTGTCCTTGGACACAGATTTCCTGTGGCATTATGTGGAGATAGTGCTGTAAAATTATGGATTATAGTTCTTCTTTTATACTCTTTTGTCGCCAGTATCATTCCTGTAAATCTTTTACTGCAGCCACGGGACTATCTTTCATCCTTCATCCTTTTTTTCGGGCTTATACTGGGCTATACAGGACTTATTACCTCAAAACCTGTTATACATACTCCTTCTTATATCTCATTTTCTGCAGGGACAAAAGGAACACTCTGGCCTATGATGTTTGTAATCATTGCCTGCGGTGCAATAAGTGGATTCCATAGTTTGGTTGCGAGTGGAACTACATCAAAACAGATTACAAATGAGAAAGATGCCAGAAAGATTGCCTATGGTGGTATGCTTACAGAAGGGGTGCTTTCCATACTCGCTCTGCTATGTGTATGTGCAGGACTCTACTGGAATTCTGGTATTCCTTCAATGGACTACACTTCTCTTATGGCAAAGGGGGACTGGATAGGAACTTTTGCTACTGGATACGGGCAGATTACCTCAAAGATATTGAGTTCTGAAACGGGTAAGATGATAGCAATTGTTATGATAAATGCTTTTGTTCTTACAACACTTGATACTGCAACGAGGATTAATCGTTATATCTCACAGGAACTTTTTGGTTATGGATGGAATATCAAAATTTTTAGAAACAGATACTTCTCTACCTTTATAGTGATACTGATTGCTGGTTATCTTGCTTTCGGTAACTGGCAGAAAATCTGGCCTGTCTTTGGTGCATCAAACCAACTAGTAGCAGCCATAGCCCTATTTGTTACAGGTGTTTTCCTGACTAAAAAAGGGAAGAGAGCACTTACCTCATTTATTCCTGCTATTTTTATGTTTCTTACCACCATTACCGCACTTATATACCAGGCACAGGGATTTTACAGAGACAGAAACTATTTCCTCGGCAATATCTCTGTTTTTCTCGTATGCCTCGCTATTTTCTTTATAAACGAGGGTTTAAGGAAAATGCGGTATTCTAAAATTTCTGTATAGTTATATGATATAATACTTTCACAATTAAAACAGGAAGGGAGACAAATATGGGTAGATTTGAAAAGGAATATCTGACAGAAGAAGAGGTTAAGAAGTTAAAGGAGCTTGGTAGGTTATGCAGAGGTGATATACTTACAATGACAACACTCGCTGCTTCAGGGCATCCCGGTGGTTCAATGTCATCCATAGACATATATCTTACAGTGTTTTCTTATGCAAATGTTGCTCCTGATAGGATAGATGACCCTTTAAGAGATAAAGTTGTTGTAAGTCATGGGCATACATCTCCAGGAGTATATGCTGCACTGGGACGCCTTGGTTTTTTTGATATAGATATGGCTGTTGCAACGTTCCGACTTTCAGGCAGTATATTTGAAGGGCATATAGTGAGAAAGGTACCTGGTGTAGAATGGGGAACAGGAAATCTGGGGCAGGGGCTTTCTGCTGGCTGTGGGTTTGCTCTCGCAGACCGTCTTCATAAAAGAGATACACATATATTTGTATTGATGAGCGATGGAGAACAGACAAAGGGGCAGGTGGCAGAAGCGAGAAGGTTTGCTGTGAAGTATGGATTGAACAATATCACGGTTATAATTGACAATAACAACATACAGATAAGTGGTAAAACAGATAATGTTATGCCCTGCCGTATATGTGCTAATTATCGTGCTGATGGCTGGGAAACATTAGAAGTAGATGGACATAACTTTGAAGAACTTTATAGAGCAATAAAGAAGTCCACAGAGATGTCAGGACCGGTATGTATTATTGCAAATACAGTAATAGGAAAAGGTGTTTCTTTTATGGAAAATGATTATAGATACCATGGTAAGACACTTGATGAGAATTCATATACGAAGGCAATGGAAGAACTTGGACTTCCACCATCTCTTGAAAGATATAAAAAGTTAAGAATACAGAAATGGAACTATCCTGATAGAAAGTTTTATTTTTCTCCGGTTATAAAAAAAGGAACGCCTGTTCTCTATAAAAAGGAAGAGAAGACAGATAACAGGAGTGCTTATGGTAAGGCGCTTGTGGATATTGCAAAAGCAAATAAAGAAAATACAGAATACCCGTTCGCTGTTTTTGATTGTGACCTATCTACATCTGTAAAGACAGACCTTTTTGAGAAAGAGTTTCCTTCTAATTTCTTCCAGGTAGGAGTGCAGGAGCATAATGCTGCTACAATATCAGGTGTTGTATCAACAGATAGGGTAATCAGTTTCTTTTCTGATTTTGGGGTTTTTGGTGTAGATGAGACATTCAATCAGGCACGACTTAATGACCAGAACTACACAAACCTTAAACTTGTATGTACCCATGTAGGACTTGATGTTGGAGAGGATGGGAAGACACATCAGTGTATTGACTATATAGGAACATTAAGAAATCTATTTGGTTTTAAAATTGTTATACCTGCAGACCCTAACCAGACAGACAGAGTTATAAGGTATGTAGCAGGAGAAGAAGGAAACTGGTTTGTGGGTATGGGAAGGTCAAAAACATCTGTGATTACTAAAGAAGATGGTTCTGTGTATTTTGATGAAAATTATGAGTTTAAATATGGAAAGGCAGATATTATAAGGAAAGGTACTGATGGTTATATCATTACGATGGGTACTATTGTGCCGAGAGCAGTAAAGGCGGTAGAGATCTTAAAAGAGAAAGGAATAAGTATAGGAGTTATCAATATGAGTTGTCCGATTGTAATAGATGAGTATGTTATGGAAGAGGGAATGAAGACAGGTCTGATACTTACAGCAGAAGACCACCATATTGATACAGGACTCGGTGCTACAGTATCAATGTATCTCCTTACCAAAAAATATACGGGCAGGTTTTTCAGAAGGGGGATTTCTGATTACGGAAGTTCGGGTGAGCCAGAATATCTATTTAAAAATGAAGGTATGGATGCACAGTCCCTTGCTGATTTCTTTCTGTCCTGTAAATAGGAGGTATCTATGGAAGAGATTTGTAATAAAGAGAAGAATCTAAAGGAGTGTACCTGTAGTTATAGAGGATGTAGTAGGAAAGGACTTTGTTGTGAATGCCTGAATTATCACTGGGCACAGAGGCAACTACCCGGATGTCTTTTTCCACCAGAAGCAGAAAGGACTTATGATAGGTCTCTGGAGTATTTTATTGAGGTCTGGAGTAAAAAATTAGGGAGATGATTGGATGATTTTTCCAGAAGAGCGACTCATCTTTGCTCTTGATATGTTCACTCAAAAAGAGGCAGAGAGATATGTTGAGGAATTGGATGGCATAGTCAATTTCTTTAAGGTGGGGATTATTTTATATACCATAACAGGTCCTGCCTTTGTGGAATATCTTATTAAAAGAAACAAAAAGGTATTTCTTGACCTGAAATTTTATGATATTCCGGAGACAGTCAGGGATGCAGTAAAACAGGTATCTTTATTAGGTGTGGAGTTTCTAACTGTTCATTCACAGCGTCAGGTTATGGAAGCAGCAGTAGAGGGAAAAAGGGGAAGTTTGCTTAGAATACTTGCTGTTACACTCCTTACCAGTATGGATGCTGCTGATGTCGGTACAGGAAAAAGTTCTGAAGAGGTTGTTATTGAACGAGCAAAATTAGCAGCAGAGTGTGGTTGTGAAGGTGTCGTGGCATCAGGGATGGAGGCAGGTCTTATCAAAAAGCAGACAGAAGGTAAACTCCTTGTTGTCTGTCCCGGGGTTAGACCATCCGGTGAGAATAAAGGACTCCATAAAAGGGCTGCTACTCCCTCAGAGGCAATAAGTGCAGGTGCGGATTATCTTGTTGTCGGCAGACCTATAAGGGATGCTGTAATTCCGAGGATAGCGGCACAGGAGATTGTAAAGGAGATACAGAGCGCTTTATAGAAATCTATAAACGAGATATTTAATAGTCCACTGGCAAAAGTCAGAATCAAAGATATATTGAATCTAAATGTACTTTTTACTTCTGGATACCGCCTTCAAAGACACCATCCATAAAAAGTTTCAGTTTTTTACTATGGGCTGAATGTCTCAATTTCTGGATTGCTTTTGCTTCTATCTGTCTTATTCTTTCTCTCGTTAACTGGAAAGTATTTCCTACCTCTTCCAGTGTTCTTTGATAACCTGCTTCATCAAGTCCAAATCTTAAACGTAGAATTTTCTCTTCTCTTTCATCAAGGGTTCTTAATGCCTTTTCTAATTCCTCCCTTAATAATGAATGTCTGGCATGCTTTAACGGGTCAGGATTTTTTCCATCTTCAATAAAATCACCTATGGTTGTTCTCTCTTCATCTCCAACAGGCATATCTAAAGAGACCGGCTCTGGCCTCATAGACCTTTTGATAGTTCTTATTTTATCTATTGATAGATGCATTTTTTTTGCGATTTCTTCTTCCGTTGGTTCATCGTTTTTTGACTGGATGATATTTGCTTCAATCTTCTTCATCTTATTCTGTTTTTCAATCATATGAACAGGTGTTCTTATAACAGCAGAATGGTCAGCAATAGCCCTTGTAATCGCCTGTCTTATCCACCAGGTAGCATAGGTGCTGAACTTGAAACCAGTCCTATATTTGAACTTCTCAACTGCCTTCATCAGTCCTATATTGCCTTCCTGAATGAGGTCAAGAATTGAAAGACGTGGATTGTTATATCTCTTTGCTATGTTTATCACAAGCCGCAGGTTTGAATTGACTAATTTTTCTTTAAGTTGTGCAAGTTCCCTTTCATATTTTTCATATTCTTTTCTATTAATTTTTTTCTGTTTAGAATGTTTTTTAAGTTTACTTTTTGATTCTTCAATCCCTTTGGCTATTTCTATTTCTTCTTCATGGGTAAGTAATGAGTAAGTTCCTGCTGATTTAAGATATGAACGTAAAGGATTTCTTGCTTCTCCGAGGTCTAATTTTTTTTCTCCTTCTTTTTCTATAGGAAATGGTTCTTCTTCGTCAATATCTATATCCCAGTATTCCAGTTCATCAAAAAGTTCAAGAATATCATCCTGGTCTGTCAGGTCTGTGGGAAGGATTTCGTTAATCTCATCCCATGACAGATGTTTCTTTTTCTTGCCGAGTTCTATAATCTCGTGGAACTTCTCTTCCTTTCTGCTTTCTAAACTGGCATTTTTTTTACTTTTCATAACCTACTCCTTTTTCAGTTCAAAAAGTATATTCTGAATGGTTTCCATCTCATTATAATATGGAATACCCAGCTCCTTTTTCTCAGTTATCTTTTTCTTAGTTTCTTCTAATTCTATAGAAAGACAGTACTTATGGATTTTTTTAAGGCAGTCCTGAAATATCTGCTGTTTCTTATCTTTTTCTAATTTTCTTTCCATAATGGTTGTCTTCATAAATGTGCCTGAAAGCCATGTTCCTGTCTCTTCATCCAGATAACTTATAAGATTAGCAGGTGTGATATCAATTTTATTATTAAGGAGTTCTTTTGATGTAAGAGCCACTGCCTCTAATTTTTTTGTTAGCCGTCCCTTCCATTCAAGGAACTCCTGCCAGTATTTATTGTCAGATAGTATTATCTCCATAAGAAGATTTTCAGCAGAGGTATAATATGATTCTTTCTTTTCTCCTTCTTTAACGGTATTTCTAAATTTTTCCTTTTTATTGTCAAGATACCCTCTTAAAAATTTTTCATTTGTATTGAGTTTAAGAGAAAGATTTTTAATATATTCATCCCTTTCAATTTCGTCAGGGATAAGGGATATAAACCTAACAATTTCTTTCGCAATGGATGATTTACCCTTTGGTGTATTAATATCGTATTTTTTTGAGATAACATTCAGGGCAAAATCAATGAAGTCCATTGCCTGTCCCATCACTTTTTTAAATGCCTCTATTCCATATTCATCTATAAATCTATCAGGGTCAAAATTTACAGGTAAAAGACATATCTTTGTTTCAAATCCCATTTTTAATATACTCTCAAGGTTTCTTAAACTTGCATTTATACCTGCCTCGTCAGAATCAAAGGAAAGAAGTATACGTTCAGTAAAACGTTTTATAAATTTTAAGTGTTCATCTGTAATAGCAGTCCCCATAGGTGCCACAACATTTTCAATTCCATTTATATGCAGTTTAATCACATCAAAGTATCCTTCTACGAGAAATACAAACTGTTTTTCTTTGATTGATGCCTTTGCCTGATGAATACCATACAAAATACGTCCTTTATTGAAAACAGCATTTTCTCCTGTGTTTAAGTATTTTGGTTGTTGTTCATCATCCATTGCGCGACCACCAAAACCATTAATTCTTCCCTGTATGTCAAAAATAGGAAATATAATTCTATTTCTGAATGTGTCTATCCCATCTTTGTTTATCAACCCTGCATTGATATAGGGTTCTTTATCAAGTTTTTTCTCTTCTATCTTCTTTACAAGATAGTTCTTTATTCCCGGTGCAAAGCCAAGATGAAAAGATTTTATATCCTTTTCAGTGAGATTTCTGTTTATAAGGTAGTTCATCGCATCACTGCCCTTTGATGAGAAAAGTGCCTCTTTATAACAGTTAGAAGCAAACTCATTTGCTTTAAAAATTTTATCTGTTTTGATATCTTCTGTGTATTCAGATACAGATATTTTAACTCCTGCTTTTTTCGCCGCAATTGCTACTGCCTGAGGAAAAGAGATGTTGTCTATCTTCATAAGAAATCGTATGACATTTCCACCTGCTCCACATCCAAAACAATGGAATATCTGTTTTTCAGGGTTTACAATAAAAGAAGGGGTCTTTTCCTGATGGAAAGGACATAGTGCTTTGAAATTCCTGCCTGTTTTTTTAAGTGTTAGGTATTCAGATATAATATCTACTATATCAATCTTTGAAATTATCTCTTCAAGTTGAGCAGATGAAAAAACCGACTTCCCCATTTTCTTTTGCCTGCCTTGTTTAATAATAAAGGTTATACCTTTATGGATAGTCAGTGTCAAGGGAAGGGTAATTAAAGAATTTTTTCTGGTTTCAATCGAAAATGACAGAAAATTGCAGATTTTAATCTTTAAGTTCAGAAAGGATTAACCTTTCATAACAGCCAGAGGGACCATCCTCGCTATCTTTTTTGATAGACCTGCTCCTTCCACTACTTTTATAACTTCATCTATATCTTTATACGCATCAGGCATCTCTTCTGCAAGTCCTTTTCTACTCACACCTTTTGCCATTATTCCTTTTCCTGCAAGTTCTTCTATAATATCTCTGTTTTTACTTTCTTTAATTGCCTGATGTCTTGACATTGTTCTCCCTGCACCATGACAGGTGCTTCCCCATGTCTCTTCCATTGCTTTTTCTGTACCTACAAGTATGTATGAAGAGGTTCCCATAGTTCCTGGAATGATAACTGGTTGTCCTGTATCTTTATACTTTTCAGGTAGTGCAGGATGTCCTTTGGGAAATGCGCGTGTTGCCCCTTTTCTATGGATGAAAAGCCATCTTTCTCTACCATCAACATTGTGTTTTTCAAGATTACAGATATTGTGGGCAACATCATACACAGTATACATCTCCAATTTTTCCCATGGTGTTTTCAATACATTAGAAAATGTCTCCCTTATCCAGTGAGTTATAATCTGTCTGTTAGCAAAGGCGTAATTGGCTGCTGCATTCATTGCCATTAAGTACTGTTTCCCTTCTTTAGAATTAGCGGGTGCACAGGCAAGTTGCCTGTCAGGAAGTTTAATCCCATAGTCCAATGCAACCTTCCCGAACCTGTCTAAGAAGTCCTCACATATCTGATAACCAAAACCCCTGCTGCCTGAATGGACCATAATGGTTATCTGCCCTTTGAATATACCAAATTTTTCTGCTATTTCTTTATCATATACATCTATCACTTGCTGTATTTCAAGAAAATGATTACCGGACCCCAGTGTGCCTAATTGTGAAGTACCTCTTTCATAGGCGCGGTTGGTTATTACATCAGGGTTAGCATCTTTTTTTGTCCCATAGTCCTCAATACATTCAATATCACTCTGGATTCCAAAACCATTTTTTACAGCCCATCTGGCACCTTCAACAATTACCTTCTCTAAATCCTTTCTTTTCAAAGATAAATTCCCTTCAGAACCAACACCTGAAGGGATATTGGTAAAGAGTAAATTTATCAGATGCTGTAATGTGTCTTTTATATCTTTGTATTGCATATTTGTTCTGATAAGCCGGACCCCACAACAGATATCGTATCCCACAAATCCAGGAACTATCACACCACTTTCTGAATCAAAGGCACCCACTCCTCCTATTGGTGCTCCATATCCCCAGTGCACATCAGGCATAGCCAGACTGTACTTTACAATACCACGGAGTTTAGCGACATTTTCAACCTGTAATGGGGCATTGTCTGAAAGTGCTTTACTTAGAAGTTTTTCAGAGATATAGAGTATCCCGGGTACCCTCATATCTTCCTTTTTAGGTATTATCCATTTATATTCACTAACCTTTTCTATATCTTTTATTTCCATTTTTCTTCTATTATGTTCCAGCCAGATTCTAAACTTTTTTTGCTCATCTCAACAAGTTCGTTTGATGGAAATACCTGTTCTATTCCATAATATAAATTTTTCAGGTGAAAAGGAAAGAAGGAATGATTGATGATATAACCTGTTGCGCCCGTTGCTACCATATTAGTTGTCTTTATACTTCCTAAATTTTCAGCGATTTCACTTGCTTCAATCTTAATTATCTTTGTTCCTGATATATAGGACTTTCCAATAAGGGAAGAGTTTAATATAACAAAGGCATCTTTTTTAAGATAACCATGTAACATCCTGTATGAGTTCTCATCTAAAAAGACGCCTATATCTACTTCAGTGCTTACAGGGGATACAATATCCTCTGCTGAATAGATAACTATGGAGCAATAAACATAACCACCACGCATCTCTGCTCCATATGAGGGTAGACAACTTACATTCATATTCTGTTTTATGGCTGCATAGGAAATGACCTTACCTGCTGTTAATATCCCCTGTCCCCCTGAACCGCCAATGATTATTCTGGTTGCTCTTTTTTGTTTCACTTAAAACTCCTGTATTATATCAATGCCTTAAGTAGAGCATTTCCTTCTTCGCCTTTTGACTTTGCAAACTGTTTTAATTTGGATATGTCTGTTATTCCTTTTTCTATATAGGCACGATAAGCGAGGATAAGTGCTTTTACACCAGAAGATGGTCCGTCAGGATGGCTGTACACAGATGTACCTGCTAAAAACATTTTTCCACCTATTCCGAGATATTTCATATTAAGACCTATATTGTCAGGACCAAGACCACCAGCAATAACTAGTGTCATACCTTCTTTCCCAATCAGTTTTTCTTTTTGAAGACGAGGTAGAATCAATGCCTTTTCTGTTTCGTCAGGTTTCAGATAGCTATTTACAGCAGGCAGTTGCATAAATGCTGACCCGAAATAAGCAGCAAAAAGGTACATTATTGCTGGAGATATTCCCCAGTATGTACTTCCTGTGATGATATTCATTCCAGCAGTATGGCTATAGACAGGGACATCAAATGTTTGGGCAATCTCAGCCATTTTGAGAAAACCACCACTGTAGTACGGAGAGAACATCAATGCATTTGCTCCTGCTTCTATTGCTGCTTTTGCATAGTCCATAATATCTTCTGAATCTGTAGTAATATGCGGTGCAAATAAAAATCTCGGTCCTTTTGGTTTTTCGTTTTCTCGTCCGAGGTCAAACCCTTCTTTTTTCAGGTCTTTTACAACTCGGCTGACAAATCGCGGGATATCTCGGAGAGTAAGATGCATATTTTCATCTGCTTTCGTAAACTTTGCGCCTGCCATTGCTGCCTGAACAACTGCATCAGAAAATAGAGAAGGAGTTAGTCCAGTTTTCGGTTTTACAATAGTACCGATGATAGGTTCATCTTCAGAGAGATTAAGATATTTTCTAATTCTTTTATGTGGCCATAGAATGCCGGGTAGCCGTTTTTTTAATATATCAGGTAGTCGTATATCAATAATTCTTGCCCCGCGGTAGAATGAAAAGGCACTTACAGGTTCACTGGCAATAGCCATTAAAAGTTGAGCGAGAGGGAATTTTTTAATCTGTTTATCAAAAAATTCTAATGGATATGCAATGGTGATTAATCCTGCTTCCAACCTTTCTTTTTTATTATATCCCAGTAGTTTTATAGAGGTTGTCCAGCTCATATTTTCATCATATCGTGCTGGTTTTTTAGTGTTTTCACTACCTTCACTATGCCAGGGTTTTAAAGTACCGTGTTCCATAATCATTTTAGCAGCATTTTTCAATCCATCCATAGGAGTGCCGGTGTTTATAACCTCAAAATAATAATCAACTTCTACATTTGGACCCCGGCTGTTATTCCTTTCCATATTTAATTCTTCAAGTATGCGACTTTCCTCTTCTTCACTGCTTACAGGTTTAACCTGGAAATAAGGATGTTCTATAAAATTTTTGAGATTTTTTCCGGTACCTATAACATTATGCATCTTTAACCTCCATCAATTTTTTATTCAGTCCTGACATATTAAAAGCATGGACATACCTTAATATTGATTGTTTTATACTTCCGAGAATTTCTTTTTCAGGGTCAAACCCATTTTTAGAAATATTCTGGAACATCTTTTCCTTTGTTTCTATAACATCTTCTCTTTCTATATAGTAATGTCCACAACTTACCAGTACTTTATAGCAGAGAGCAGGGTCACTCTTAAAATCTCTATCACTTATATTTTTAATGTTTTCAGGGAGCCACTTTCTCCAGCGGGGTTCAGAAAATACCTTTTCTTTAAGAAGTTCTCTAAATTTTTTACCAGCAGGAGTTTGGTAAGATAATCTTATAAGTGCCTTTGTTTCAGTAACTCCGAATTCAGGTGCTACATTTACAGTGGATATACCCAGAACAGGATGCATTTTCAGGGTCTCTTCATCAAGATAATCAGCATTATGTTCCTTTAATAGACATCCCTGTTCTTTTGCAATAACAGATAATTCTTTAGCAACATCCGGTTGAAAAAATCCATAATTTTCATCTAATTTTGTCAGTGTTCCTGTTTGTCCAACTATTAAATCAGGCAGAGGAAGAGAATTATCTTTCAATTTATTTTTCAGGTTATACAGAAATTTTTGGAATTTTTCTGGCTGTGTCAGTCCACCTTTTATATCTTCTGTTCCGACTTCATAAGATACGGGGGGTATATTATGCTTAATCCGTTCTTTCTCTATAGCCATTATTAAAGAGACCGTGTCTTCAACGATAACATCGGTGCTGTCAGAACCATCTTTAAGAAAGGGATTTTTGGTAGGGTCAATATGTAGAATATCAAAACCAGCATGTAGGTCTGATAGAAATGAGGATATACCGAGATTAAACGCTTTTTCACGTTCTAACTGTTCAGTTAGTTCTCTATCTCTCTGCCATGGTCCACCGTGGTCCCTGCAAAAATAAATTGCTTTTGGGAATCCATATTCTTCAGCCAGTTTTCTTACACCATCAACAAATCTCTGCTGGTTCCATTTATTAAGATAACCACCACCAAGTTCATCTGAATCAATCTGATTACGGCTAGCGATAAGAAATAAAGGGAAATCATATTCATATGCTACCTGGAGTGATGCAATAATTGTACTGGTTGTTACAGGACCTATGCATAAAATACTTATATCCTCTATTGTTTTGAATCTTTCAAAAAGTTGTACAGGGGAGAGGAACTTACCTAACATTTTTATCTCCTAAATTCTCTTTATGTCCACCATGCCTTTGGTTTCGGTTGTCTGATAAGGACTGCTTTTAAGAAATCAATGGCTTTTTTAAGTCCTTCCTCTGTACTCATCAAGCTGTCCTCATGTTCTATACTCAATGTTCCGTCATATCCGACAAGCCGAAGGTTTGAAACAAAAGCATTCCAGAAATCAGCGCCATGTCCATAACCGACGGTTCTGAATATCCATGAGCGGTTTATCTCATCAAGATATGTTTTAGTATCAAGAACACCATTGATAGAAGTATTGTAAGGGTCTATCTTTGTATCTTTTGCATGGACATGATATATAGCACCAGAAAGTTTTCTTACAGCAGCGATGGGGTCTATTCCTTGCCAGAAGAGATGGCTGGGGTCAAAGTTTGCTCCAATTTCTTTACCTGCTGCATCACGTAGTTTAAGAAGTGTTTCAGGATTATATACGACAAACCCAGGATGCATCTCAAGGCATATCTGGTTTACATTATGGTCCCTGGCAAATTTTACTTCTTCTTTCCAGTAAGGAATAACCTCTTTTTCCCACTGCCACTTAAGTATTGTGGAGAAGTCATCAGGCCAGGGGCAGGTAACCCAGTTGGGATATTTTGCATCTTCACTCTCACCGGGACACCCAGAAAAAGTTATAATACGTGGTACTCCTAACTTTTCTGCTAAAAGTATGGTTTTTCTCTGCGCATCTCTGTGAGCCTCTCTTATCTTTTTATCTGGATGGAGTGGGTTTCCATGGCAGGATAGTGCTGATACCTCAAGACCTCTACTTCCTACTGCTTCTTTAAACTTTTTTATCTCATCGGGCTTTTTCAAAAGTATATCAGGATTACAGTGGCTATTGCCTGGATAGTTTCCTGTGCCTATCTCCACTGTATCCAGTCCTAACTCCTTTACCTTATCCAGTGCCTCTTCAAGAGGTCTATCTCCGAATAAAACTAAAAACACACCCAATTTCATTTTACCCTCCTTGTTAGTTTTATTATACCTTATCTAAATAAATTTCAAAACTGATTATTTTTTGGTATAATTTAATACTGGAATAATCAGATAGTTTCTCAGATGTTTCACCAATTGAGAGAAAAGGGGTATCAGGGGCAAGAGTGCCCCTGAATTTCTTATGATGTCCTATAATTTTTTTCTTTCAGGGAAGTTTGCAGGACAGAGAAAAAGGGCAGATAGTTTCCTGTGGTTTATAAGTATATTTTCTATTGCTGGAATTGCTATAGGGGTTATTGCCCTTATGTTGGTAATAGGGGTTATGAGTGGTTTTTCCGGTGAATTGAAGAGAAAGATTATAGGAGCATATCCTTTAATAACAATAGAAGGTAAACCGTATATCTATAATTACAACAGGATAATAGAGAAGGTCTCAAAGGATATCCCTGAGGTTAAAGGTATCTCTCCATATATTTCCACACAGGTTATATATAAATCCCAGAGATATATGATAGGAGGCATATTAAGAGGGGTTGTTCCTTATAGTGAGGATAATGTAACCAATATAGGAAAGTTTTTGAAGAAGGGAAGGATGGATGACCTTTCTGAAGGTGTTTTTTTAGGGAGTGAACTGGCAAAGGAATTAGAAGTTGATGTAGGAGACGAGATATGGATAATCACAGGTATTTTAGCGAGAGAAAAAAGAGCAGTTGTAAAAGGGATAGTTGAATCAGGTATCTATGCGTTTGATTCCTCAATGGGATTTTTTTCACTGGAAAACCCATCTTTAAGTTATGGAAATCTTGTTCATGGAATAGGTATAAGAATAGATAATATATATGCTTCAGAAGATATAGCGAGAAAAATAAGGGAATTACTTGAAGGAGAATATACTGTTTCCACATGGATACAGAAGAATAAAATTCTTTTTGCAGCACTTGCTATGGAGAGAAAAGCGATGTCTATTATATTAGGACTGATTATACTTGTGGCGTCTTTCAATATCTCTTCTACACTTATGATAACTGTTTACAGGAAAGTAAAGGAGATAGGGATTTTGAGGGCACTGGGACTTTCTTCAAAGGATATAGAGAAGATATTTATATATCAGGGATTAATACTCGGAGGTAAAGGGCTGGTACTGGGACTCATTACAGGAGGAGTACTTGCATATCTTTTGAGAAGGTATCAGTTTATAAAAATACCGGAATTTATATATGACCTTTCTCGTCTTCCAGTGGAGATTTCTTTCTCTGATATATGCTGGATTGTAGTATCTGTTCTTGTAATTGTTACTCTTGCGAGTTTATACCCAGCAAGACGTGCTGCAAGGTTAAACCCTAATGAGGCGATAAGAAATGGATAAACTTTCAGGCAGGGATATAACTAAGGAATATCCAGGTGGAATTACTGCATTAAAGAATGTTAGTATAGAAATGAAAAAAGGGGATATAGTGGTATTGATAGGACCATCGGGTTCTGGAAAGACAACCCTGATAAATATACTCGGGTTATTAGATGCCCCAACCAGAGGTAGTGTTTTTCTTGATGGGAGAGAGATTACAGGATTAGCGGAAAAGGAAAAATGTGAGATAATGAACAGGTCATTTGGGTTTATCTTTCAGTTTTTTTATCTCATACCGGAACTTACAGTAATAGAAAATATTATGCTGCCTCTCTGGATAAAAGAAAGGTCCACACGGAGGATTAAAGAGTATTATAAAGCAGCAGAAGATTTACTCGGTGAGTTCAACCTTTTAAAAAGGAAGTATGCATATCCATCACATCTCTCAGGTGGGGAGATGCAGAAGGTTGCTATATGTAGGAGCTTGATATGTAACCCTGAAATAATATTAGCAGATGAACCTACAGGGAGTATTGATAAAGAATCATCTGAGATGTTTTTTAATGTTGTGCAACTCCTTAATAAGAAAAAAGGAATGACATTTTTTATAGGGACACATAACGAAAGATTTTTACAGTTTGCTACAAAAGTAGTATATTTAAATAACGGAGAAATAGAAAAAATAAAGGAGTGAAAATATGGGATTGCTTATATATGTCAATGGGAAGTTAGTCCCTGAAGAAGAAGCAAAGGTTTCTGTTTTTGACCATGGGCTTCTATATGGTGATGGTGTTTTTGAAGGTATCAGGGGATATAATGGAAGGATTTTTAAATTAGATGAGCATCTGGCTCGTTTGTATGCATCAGCAAAGGCAATAATGCTTGATATACCACTTGAATTTTCTGAGTTGAAAGATGCTATTATCCAGACAGTAAGAGCAAATAAATTAAGGGATAGTTATATAAGAGTTGTTGTTACCAGAGGAGTAGGGGATTTAGGACTTGACCCGAGGAAGTGCAAGATTCCAACACTTTTTATTATTGCCAGTAAGATAGAGTTATACCCTGCCGAGATTTATGCAAAAGGACTGGATGTTGTAACTGTAGCGACCAGAAGAAATCTTACTGAATCAGTCAGTCCTGCTATAAAGTCATTAAACTATCTGAACAATATTATGGCAAAGATAGAGGCAAACAATGCAGGCGCTTCAGAAGGACTAATGCTTAACAGTATGGGATATGTGAGTGAATGTACAGGAGAAAATATATTTATTGTATATAAAAAACGACTATTTACCTCACCTATTACTGCTGGTATTCTTGAAGGGATTACGAGAAATACTGTGAAAGAGATAGCATACAATATTGGTCTGGAAGTGTATGAAAGAGATATTACAAGGTATGAGATATTTACCGCAGATGAGTGTTTTCTGACTGGTACAGCGGCAGAAATAGTGCCTGTTATATCCCTTGATGGTAGAACTATAGGAACCGGCAAACCAGGAGAGATAACCGGCAGAATAAGAAAGGAGTATTCGTTATTAACGATGTCAGAGGGTGTTCCTGTATACGAATAATACTGGTAAAAATTACAGAAATAAGGTATAATGTAGTAAAGAACGTAAGAGTAATATTTTAAAAAGTAGTTTCAGGAGATAATACCTCCTGAGAGGGATAAAGATGTTTGAAAGGTTTACAGAAAGAGTGAAGGTACTTTTGGATTCTGCAAGGAAAGAGGCACTTAAATACGGACATAACAGGATTGAGCCAGAACATATCTTCCTCGCTATGTTAGAAGATAACCAGGGTGTAGGGGTCTCTATCTTACACCAGATGGGTATTGACTTTCAGAAATTGAAACAGGAAATAGAAAGGAATATGAAGATAGGTATTCCTGTGTATGTAGGAGAAATTCCTTTAAGTCCTCAATCCAAAAAAGTACTTGAGATGGCGGTTAAAGAAGCACAGTTTTATATGCATACCTATGTAGGTACAGAGCATATACTCCTTGGTATTATTGGTACAGAGGAGACCATTCCTTCAAAGATTCTCAGGGCTTATGGTATTACTTTAAAAAATGCCCGCGAGATATTTGAAGAGGTAATTTTAGATGCAGGACAGAAATGGCAGGGATATGGTAAAACGTCTGCTGCATCCTATCAAAAAAGCCGGGTGAGTGCACTTCAAACATTCGGGAGAGACCTTACAAAACTTGCAGGAGAAGGGAAGCTTGACCCTGTGATAGGGAGAGAGGTTGAGATAGAAAGGGTGATGCAGATTTTGTGTAGAAGAAAAAAGAACAATCCTGTACTTTTAGGAGAACCAGGGGTTGGTAAGACCGCAATTGTTGAAGGTCTCGCGATGAAAATTGTTTCAGGGAATGCACCCCAGATTTTAAAAGACAAAAAGATAATAATGATTGATTTACCCGGTATGGTTGCAGGGACAAAGTACAGAGGTGAATTTGAGCAGAGGATGAAGATAGTCCTTGATGAGATAAAGAATGCAGGTAATGTAATTATATTTATAGATGAGATACACACACTTGTAGGTGCAGGTGGTGCTGAAGGCGCAATAGATGCTTCCAATATATTAAAACCGCCACTTTCCCGCGGAGAGATACAATGTATAGGGGCAACAACACTTGATGAATACAGAAGGTATATAGAGAGAGATGGTGCTCTGGAAAGAAGATTCCAACCAGTGATGGTAAGTCCTTCAACAGTTGAAGAAACAATAGAGATTCTGAAGGGTTTAAAAGAGAAGTATGAGATACATCATAATGTAAAAATTTCAGACAAGGCACTGGAAGCAGCAGCAATTTTAAGTGATAGATACATAACAGAAAGATTTCTACCTGATAAGGCAATAGATTTAATAGATGAAGCATCAAGCCGTCACAGGTTAAAACTTTATAACCCTCCTGAAGAGATAGAGCAGGTGACGGATGAGATTAGAAAAGTTACGGAAGAGAAAGAAGAAGCCATAAAGAAACAGGACTATGAGAAAGCTGCTTCTCTGAGAGACAGAGAAAGAGAACTTAAGAGTAAATTGGATTACCTGAAGACAAACTGGGAGAAACTTATACCTGAAGAGAAAAAAATGATAACAGAGGCAGAGATTGCAGAAGTAGTATCTCAATGGACAGGTATCCCTGTTGCACAGATATGTAAGAAGGAAAAGGAACGACTCCTTGATATGGAAAAGGAGATTCACAGAATGGTTGTTGGACAGGAGGAAGCAATTTCCGCTGTCAGCAGGGCAATAAGAAGGTCAAGGGTAGGAATGAAAGAGAGGAAACGTCCAATAGGCAGTTTTCTCTTCCTCGGTCCTACAGGTGTTGGTAAGACACTACTTGCAAAGGCACTCGCAAAATTTCTCTTCGGGGATGAACAGGCGCTGGTGCAGATAGATATGTCTGAGTATATGGAAAAATTTTCTATCAGTCGTTTAATAGGAGCGCCTCCTGGTTATGTTGGTTATGAAGAAGGTGGGCAACTTACAGAAAAGGTAAGGAGAAGACCATATAGTGTTATACTGCTTGATGAGATTGAAAAAGCACATCCTGATGTGTTTAATATACTTTTACAGGTTTTAGAAGATGGACGGCTAACGGATGGGCTTGGCAGGAGTGTTAGTTTTCAGAATACAGTTCTTATTATGACATCTAATATAGGAACAGAGATTTTTAAAAACAGGTCAGTCCTCGGATTTCAACAGGAAGATAAGGTGGACTATGAAAATCAGAATGAGAGGATAATGGAACAGGTGAAACGTATATTCAAACCAGAGTTTTTAAACCGACTGGATGAGATAATAATATTCCACTCGTTAACAAAAGAACACCTGTATGAAATTGTGGATATAGAACTTTCCAGGGTGAAGGAGAGAATGGAGGTACATCATATAAGCATAGTTGTTTCAAAAAACGCAAAGCAATTTTTGATTGAAAAGGGTACAAGTCCTGAATTCGGCGCAAGACCTTTAAAGAGAGTAATATCCAAATATCTTGAAGACCCACTTTCAGAAGAGATATTGAAGGATATATATCCGGAACATTCCACCATTCTTGTTGACCATTATAATAAGAAAGACAAACTTACCTTTAAACCATTTAAGAAAGGAGAAACCCTTGAAGAAAATAAAAATTCTGCTACTATGCCTCTTGGTTAATTCAGCCCTGCTTTTCTCTCAAAATATTATTAACAGTATAGAAGTATCAGGAAATAAAAATGTAAGTAAAGAGAAAGTGTTAGTTCTAATGAAGATGAAGACAGGAGGACAGTTTAATGAAGGTGTTTTAAGGGAAGATATAAAGAAGATTGCTGAGTCAGGATTTTTCTCAAAGGTCAGTTATGATATCACAAGTAATGAAAAAGGTATTGATATAAAAATTATAGTAGTTGAGAATCCTGTGGTTAGAGGTATTTATTTTAAGGGAAATAAGGTCTTTAAGACAAAGGACCTTATAGAAACTTTAGGTGTTAACAAAGGGGATATATTTAATGAGTTAAAATTACTTTCCGGGATTGAAAAGATAAAGGATAAGTATAAAGAGAAGCAGTTTTATTTTACAGATATTGAGTATGACACAATGGAGAAAGAAGATGGTGTTATCCTGAATATTCTTGTAAATGAACAGGGTAGAAGGTATGTTTCTAAAATTGTATTTAAGGGTAATAAAGTATTCTCTGATAGTCGATTGAGGGGATTGATGAAGGTAAAACAGAGAAATATGCCTTTTATAAGAGGTAGTTTTAAACCGGATGTATTTGAAAAGGATATAAAGACCATAGAAAATTTTTATAAAGAAAAAGGATTTCTAAATGCAAAAGTAGAAGGGAAAGAATCTATAGATACAAAAACAAAAGGAATAAAGATTGAGATTTCAGTAGAAGAAGGACAGAGATATTATCTGGGAGATATAAGGTTTGAAGGAAAAACTCTGGTGGATGAAAAGGAACTGAAAAATAAACTATCATTAAAGAAAAAGGGTGATATTTTTAACAGAAAACTTGCAGATGAAAATGTCAGGAATCTTTCAGTTTTCTATATAAACAGAGGACATCTTAAAGTAAGAGTTAATGAAATACCAATAGCAGGAGAAAAGCCAGATGTAATAAATATTGTTTATTTTATTGAACCAGGAGAGGTTTATACCGCAGGAGAGATTATTGTAAGGGGTAATTATAAGACAAAGGATAAAGTAATAAGAAGAGAAGTGAAGATAACACCTGGAGATAAAATAACTTCTGAAAAACTACAAAAGAGTTTTAATAATCTTTATGACCTTAACTATTTTGACAGGATAAATATATATCCTGAATTTAAGGGGAATAATACCGCAGATATCGTGGTGGAAGTGGAAGAAAAGGCAAAAACAGGGATGTTTCTTATAGGCGGTGGTTATAGTAATGTTGATGATTTAGTAGGGATGATAAGTATAAGTCAGTCCAATTTTGATATTACAAATCCACCTAAATTTATAGGAGGAGGACAGAATATATCTTTTATGGCACAATTAGGGACTGAAGTAGATAGTTATAAACTGAGTTTTACAGAACCATATTTTCTTGATAAACCTGTCTGGTTTGGAGTTGATTTATATAGAATGAGAAGATACTTTTCTGATTACACTGACAAGAGAACAGGTGGTGCATTACGACTGGGGAAAAGATGGGAAAAGTGTTCACTGGGATTTACAGGAAGGATAGAAGATATTAACATTTCTGATATAGATATCCCTTCTATTGTAGGGCAGGAAGGTGATTATCAGAAGAATAGTATCACAGGAACATTCCGTTTTTCTTCTGTTGATAGAAAAAGAGCACCAAACAGAGGAGTTATATCAGAATTTTCCACTGAGTATGCTGGAGATGTTCTTGGGGGAGATATCAGTTTTATAAAACCAATATTAGAAAATGATATTTACAGTCCTTTAGGGAAACTGGTATTTCATAGTAAGACATATGCTGGAGCAGTAGAGGAGATAGGAGATACAGAAGAGATTCCTATATATGAAAGATTTTTTGGTGGCGGGATAGGGACTGTAAGGGGCTATAAAGAGAGGAGTTTAGGACCGATGGACAGCAGTGGTCGTCCATTGGGAGGACAGGCCATCTTTGCCCAGAATTTTGAGTTGATATATCCTTTATATCAGGATATACTTAAAGGAGTTGTTTTCTTTGATGTCGGTAACGTGTGGGAGGACTGGGATAGTATAGATGATTTGCGTAAAGGTGTAGGTGCAGGAATTAAAGTAGTTATACCGTTTCTTAATGCACCACTTGAGATTTATTATGGATATGCTCTTGATAGGAAAGATGATGAACCGGAAGGTAGATGGCATGTAGGTATGTGGTTTGGTTTTTAATTTTGAAAGGAGAGAAAGAATGGAAATTAAAAAAGTAATAGGTTTTTGCATATTAATTTCAGGGATTGTTTTTGCACAGACAGTCAAGATTGGCTATGTTGATGTAAAGGAAGTGTATTATAAATATGATAAAGCAGTGAAATTAGAAGAGGGATTTAATAAAGAGATTGAAAAGGTATCTGAATTAGAGAAGAGTATAAAGAAGATGCAGTCAGAGTACGAGCAGAAAAAGGATATTATGAAGCCGGATGAAAGGATAAAAAAAGAGGCAGAGTTAAAATTGAAGATGCAGGAGTATTCTACTGCTTTAGGTGACTTTAAAAAGAAAATGGATGAGAAACAGAAAGAGACAGAAAAGATAGTAGATGAGATAAAAAAAGAGGTACAGGCATATGGAGAGAAAAATAAATATACTGTAATACTGTCTTCTGCAAGTATTCTTTATTATGGAACGGATGTTATAGACGTAACAGGAGAGATAATAAAGATTATGAATAAGAAAACCGGAGATCAAAAGTGAAACTTACAATTAAAAAAATCGCAGAGATAGTAGAAGGGAATATCATTGGGAAGGAAGATATACTGATTACGGGTGTTTCCGGTATCAAAGAAGCAAAAGAAGGAGACCTTACATTTATAGCTAATAATAAATACAGACATCTTTTAAGGTCAACAAAAGCCTCAGCAGTTATTGTTCCAAAGGATATAAACAACACGGTTGATACATCACTTATCCAGGTTGAGAATCCATCAATTGCGTTTGCAAAAATTGTATCTCTCGTTGGACCTGAACCTGTTAATTTTACCCCCGGAATAGATAAGACCGCTGTTATAGGTAAAAATGTTATTCTCGGGAAGGGAGTGTCCATTCAGCCATATGCTGTAATAGAAGACAATGTTGAAATAGGAGAGGGTTCTACTATAGGTGCGTGTGTATATATAGGACATTATACAAAGATAGGGAAGGATTGTCTTATATATCCCCATGTAATAATAAGAGAAAGGATAAAGATAGGAGACAGGGTTATCATACATCCTGGAACTGTTATAGGTGGAGATGGGTTTGGTTTTGCCACTGTTAAAGGTGTACATCACAAGATTCCTCAGATAGGAACAGTTGAAATAGGAGATGATGTTGAGATTGGTTCAAATGTTACCATAGACAGGGCGAGGTTTGATAAGACATATATTGGAAATGGAGTAAAAATAGATAATCTTGTTCAGATAGCCCATAATGTTTGCATAGGAGAGAATACTATTGTAGTAGCACAGGTTGGTATATCAGGCAGTACTGTTATAGGAAAAAATGTAATAATAGCAGGACAGGCAGGCATAATCGGACATATTACAGTAGGAGATAATGCTATTATAGGAGGTAAAGCAGGTGTAACCAAAGATGTACCTTCTAATGTTCATGTAACTGGATTTCCAGCGAGGGAAAAGTGGGAAGATATGAGAATCCAGGCATATTCAAGGAGAAATCCTGAATTGATGGAGAAGATAAAAAGGTTAGAAGAGAAGATTGAAATGATGGAGAAAAAGATAAAGGAGATGTATGGAGAAGAGTCAGAAGACAATTGAAAGAAGTGTTGAAATTGAAGGGATAGGTCTTCACACCGGAGAAAAAAGTACATTAAAATTTCACCCTGCTGCTGTTGATTCAGGGATTGTGTTTATAAAAAAAGGTGATGGTCATAATGAGATAATAAAGCCGGTTATAGAAAATCTTCTTGATACAGTTAAATTTCCACGAAGAACATCTATAGGAAATGAACGGGTGCAGATTCATACAGTTGAGCATCTTCTGTCTGCTCTTTACTCAATGGAGATAGACAATATAACAATTGAAATAGATGGGGATGAATGTCCTGGTCTTGATGGAAGTGCACGGCCCTTTGTGGATATTATAAAGAAGGCAGGGATAAAAGATTTAAATAAGAGAAAGAATATATTTTCATTAAAAGAACCAGTATATATTTCAGAGAACAACACACATATAATTGCTCTACCATCAGATGAATTGAAGGTTTCCTATATTCTTGACTATCCAGAGACAGCACTCGGTTCTCAATATGCTTCTTATTCTGTTACACCGGATATTTACGAAAAAGATATAGCCCCTTCAAGGACATTCTGTCTTAAAGAAGAGATAGAACCATTAAAGAAGATAGGGTTAGGAAAAGGGTCGGACTATAAAAACACACTGGTAATTGATAAAGATGGAAACCCAATAGATAACCAGTTCAGATTTAAAGATGAACCTGTAAGACATAAAATAAGTGACCTGATAGGAGATATTGCTCTTTTCGGGTCTTATATAGCAGCACATATAATAGGTATAAAAAGCGGTCATTCTATGAATACGAGGTTTATAAGGAAGATGAGGGCTCTTCAAGAAAGAGAGAAGATAATAGATATAAATGATAGAAATTACTGTGCAGAAACTGTTCTTTATGCTGAAGATATATGCAGGATTATTCCTCACAGATATCCATTTTTACTTGTGGACAGGATTATTGAGGTGAATGGTAATAAAGCCATAGGGATTAAAAATGTCAGTATGAATGAGTGGTTTTTTCAGGGACACTTTCCCGGTAAGCCAATAATGCCAGGGGTTTTAATTGTGGAGGCGATGGCTCAGGTGGGAGGTGTTTTGATGCTACAAAAAGAAGAGAATAGAGGTAAACTTGCATATTTTATGAGTATAGAGAATGTGAAGTTTAGAAAAGCAGTCAGACCAGGATGTCAACTACTTTTACAGGTAGAGGTATTGAAAACAAAAGGTAAGGTTGCACGTCTTGAAGGGAAGGCATTTGTAGATGGTAGTATCGTTACAGAAGGGACATTTATGTCCACCATAGTGGATGAATAGAGAGAATTTATAGATTGAAGAATTTTTAAATTCAAGAATTTTTACTTATAACTTATGGCAAAGATACATCCTACAGCAATTATCTCCCCAGATGTTTTTATAGACCCCGATGAGTCCACAGAGATAGGTCCTTATGCTATTATTGAAGGTAATGCAATTATACATAAAGGGTGTAAAATAGGTCCCTATGTCCATATTCAGGGATATACTGAAATAGGTTCCGGTTGTCGTATATTTACAGGAGCGATTATAGGAAGTATGACCCAGGACCTGAAATATAAAGGTGGTAAAACATACTTAAAGATAGGAGAAAATAATACTATAAGAGAGTTTGTTACCATAAATACAGGAACTGCTGATGGCGATACTACTACTATCGGGAATAATAATCTTATAATGGCGTATGTCCACATTGCCCATAACTGTGTTATAGGGAATAATGTAATTATGGCAAATGGCAGTACTCTTGCAGGGCATGTAATAATTGATGACTGTGCAATTATTGGTGGACTTGTTGGTATCCATCAGTTTTGCAGGGTGGGGAGTTATGCTATTATAGGTGGATGTTCTAAAATTACAAAAGATATAATTCCATTTGTTATTGCTGATGGACATCCTGCGGTTCCTTGTGGTATTAACAGGGTGGGTTTGAAAAGGAGAAATTTTCCTTCTGAAAAGATAGAGCACATAGAGGAAATATATAAGGTACTGTTCCGTTCTGGGATGAATGTTTCAGAAGCAGTAGCAGAACTGGAAAAGATGGAAAGAACAGAAGAGATTGCCTATGTTATAAATTTTATCAAAAATTCCACACGTGGTATCGCAAAATGAACCCTTTTTGAATCTTACATAAAATGGATAAAGAACATACAGGTCTTTTTATAAGTGATGATGAGATTTCTGAGTATGTATATAAGAAACTCAAAGATAAAGGAATAAAAGTATACCCTTTTTCTTTTGTTCCCTGCAGTTTTACCATATCTAAAGTTTTTCATACAGGTGATATAACAGGTATTCTGCAATATCTTAAAAAAGAAAATATAAAGAAACTGGTTTTTATAGGGAGAATTCCATCAGATACAATTTTTAAAGAAATCCATCCTTCTTCAGATATATTTTTACAGGGAAAAGAACCCCTATCCGGAGAGGTAATTCTGAAAAAACTTGTAAACTTTCTCGATAAAGAGAATATAGAGGTTATGTCCCTTATAGAAGTGTTAAGGGATGAAATTGTTGAGGAGAAATTATATACAGATGTACCTGTTGATGAGGATGAAAAAGAAGATATAGACAGAGGGATAGAATTTCTTAATAAAATTATGGACTACAGAGTTGGGCAATCTGTTGTTATAAAGAAAGGGATGATAATTGCAGTTGAAGGGATAGAGGGGACAGATGAGATGATAAAAAGAGCGGGAAGATATTGTAATAAATTTGTTGTAGTGAAGATAGCAGGAAGATATAAAGATGAAAGATTTGATATACCGGTCATAGGACCAAACACAATAGAAGTTCTTGCAGAGGCAGGGGGTTGTGTTATTGCTATGGAAGCAGGCAGGAGTATCCTCTTTGATTCTTTAAGAGTAATAAATCTATGTAACAGGAATAAAATAAAACTTATAGGGGTTAAAGGAGTGGAATGATAGTAAAAGAAGGTAAAGAGCAAGTCCTTTCTTATCTTGAGGACTCATCTAATTTTAGGGAAGGGGATGCAGAAAAGTTATATATTCCTGAAAATGAAAAGGAACTTATAGATGTCCTCAGTGATTGTACAGAAAAAAGTGTTCCTGTTACTGTATCCAGTGGTGGAACAGGAACGGTAGGAGGAAGGGTACCGAGGAAAGGTATTATTGTTTCTATGGAGAGATTTAACAGTGTTATTAAGATAGACAGTAAAGAAAGATTAGCAACATTGCAGGCAGGTGTTGTAGTAAATGACTTTCTCAATATTATAGAGAAGGAAAATCTTTTTTATCCACCTTTCCCTACAGAAAGGACAGCTTTCATAGGAGGAAATGTTGCAACAAATGCTTCCGGGGAATACAGTTTCAGATTTGGTCCGACAAGAAGATATGTAAAGAGGATAAGGATGGTGCTTACAAGTGGTAATATCCTTGAAGTAGAAAGGAATAGTATATATGAAAAGGGAGGTGTAATTGATTATGGGATTTTTAAGGTGCCTCTTCCTTCTTACAGAACACCTCCTATAAAGTGTTCTGCTGGCTATTTCTCACAGGAAGGTATGGATGGTATAGACCTTATAATTGGCTCTGAAGGTACACTGGGTATCATTACTGAAGTTGATGTTTATTTAATAGATGCACTTCCCCAGAGGTTCATTGTTATAATCTTTTTAAAGAACCAGGAAGATATCCCTTCTGTTGTAAAAGACATAAAAGATATATGCAGTGAAAAACTTTTTTCCCTTGAGTTTTTTGATAGCGGGAGTTTGAAGTTTTTAAAGAATGATTTCCCCTCAATTCCTGATGATACCTGTGCAATATATGCAGAGAGTGTTTCTACAACAGAAGAGATGGAAAGATGGATGAATATTGCAGATAAGTATAATTCAGTGGACACATGGTTTGCTGAAGACAGTAAAAACTATGAAAAACTGATTGACTTCAGACATCGGCTTCCTGAAAATATAAATGCATATTTTAGAAAGATAGGGATTGTTAAAGTAGCAATGGATATAGCGGTTCCAGAGGAAGGTTTTTCTGAGATGTATGCTTTTTATAGAAAAATTATGAAAAGTGAAAAAATGCATTCTATACTTTTTGGACATATAGGAGAAAATCATCTACACTTTAATTTATTTCCCGGATCCGATGAGGAAAAGATAAAAGCAAAACAGATTTATGAGATATGTGTAAAAAAGGCACTTTCATTAGGTGGAACAGTTGCAGCAGAACATGGGATAGGAAAGATAAAGCATAAATGGCTTGAAATTATGTATGGAAGAGAAGGATTGAAAGAGATGGCTGAGATCAAAAAGATATTTGACCCATACTGTATATTGGGACTTGATAACATTTTTCCGGAAGAACTATTGAGAGGAGGAAAATGGTTATAAAAGATAAGCAGAGGATATTGTTTATAGGAGACAGTATTACAGATTGTGGAAGGAGAGGTGAGTTTGCACCACTGGGCAATGGGTATGTAAAATTTTTCAATGACATCCTTATTGCCCATTATCCCGAGCGAAAAATAGAAATTATCAACAAAGGTATATCAGGTAATTCAGTTCGGGACCTTCAAACTAGATGGGAAGATGATGTTATACATAATAAACCCGACTGGTTGAGTATTCTTATAGGAATAAATGATATCAACAGGGCTTTAGGAAAAGCAGTGGGTTGGGAAAATTTTACAATTAAGGACTATATTGCCTGCTATGATAATATCCTTAAGAGAACACAGGAGAAACTTCCCTGCAGGATAATACTGCTGGAACCATTTTACATAAGTGTGGATAAAAAAGAAGGTTGGCGTGGTCTTGTTTACAAAGAACTTGCTCTTTACAGAAAGGCAGTTGCAGATTTAAGCAGGAAATATAATACAATACTTGTGAAATTGCAGGATATGTTTGATAAGCAGTTAAAATACAGAGATAGCGAGACATTCTGTCCAGAGCCGGTACATCCAAACCAGACAGGACATCTTTTAATAGCGAATACTATTTTCAATGCATTGAAAAAATGAAAGGGATTATTGATTTCCATACACATGCATTTCCTGATAATCTTGCTGAGAAGGCAATAGGAATGCTTGAAAGAGGAGGAAAGATTCCTGCAAGATTGGATGGGAAAATTTCTTCATTATTATCTTCTATGGATAGATGTGGAATAGAAAAGAGTGTTATATGTTCCATCGCTACAAAACCATCCCACTTTGATTCTATCTTGAAATGGTCAGAATCCATAGCAAGTGAGAGAATAATACCTTTTCCATCAGTCCATCCTGATGACCCTGATATGATTGAGCACATTGAGATTATAAAGAAGAAGGGATTTAAGGGAATAAAACTACATCCTTATTATCAGGACTTTAATGTCAATGATAAAAAGATGTTTTCTATATATAAGAAGATAGAGGATGAAAATCTTATACTTGTTTTACATACGGGTTTTGATTTTGCCTTTGAAAGAGTAAAAAAGGCAGACCCTGAAAAAATTTTAGAGATAAAAAAGGCATTTCCATCTCTTAAACTGGTTACTACACACTTAGGTGCCTGGGAGGACTGGGATGAGGTTAAAAGATTACTGTTAGGGAAGGAGATTTATATGGAAATTTCTTTTGCTCTGGACTTCCTTGATAAAAAGAGTGCAAAAGATATTCTTATGAATCATCCTGATGACTATATACTTTTTGGAACTGACTCACCATGGACTGACCAGGAACAGACCCTTAAACTATTCAGTGCTCTTAATCTTCCTTCCAACCTTGAAAAGAAAATTTTAAGAGAGAATGCCATTACTTTACTCTCTTCTCTATGATTGATATTGATAAAAATTACATCCTGTTATAAAATAACATCAGATTTTTATTATCTTTAACTTTTGAGTTATTATTATGAAAATTATCGCGTTTTCAAATCAGAAAGGTGGGACAGGTAAAACCACCCTTTGTGTAAATATCGCTGCTGCTCTTGTAAAAAATGGGGAAAGGGTATTAATTGCTGACCTTGACCCACAGGGCAATGCCACTGTTAGTGTTGGAGTTCATCTGAAACCAGAAGACCTTACAATGTCTGAATTGTTAATTAATAATGCACGGCTTGAAGATGTTATGGTAGATAGTTATCTGCCGGATTTATCTATCATTCCTTCTGACACCAACCTTGCCCACATTGAAGTGGAACTTATATCAAAAAGCAAAAGTCAGTTTTTTCTTAAGAAAGCAATGGAAAAGAATATAGATGTAATTAACTCTTTTGATTTTGTTTTTATTGATTGCCCACCATCTCTTTCTCTTCTTACAGTTAACGGGTTATGTGCATCTGATTTTGTTATAATACCTGTTCTCTGTGATTACCTTTCGCTTGAAGGACTTTCCCATATAATAGAGACAGTTAAAGAGATAAAAACAAAACTCAACCCTTCACTTGAAATACTCGGTATTCTTACTAATATGATTGACAGACGACTTCGTATAACAGAGGAGAGCATTTCTTTACTTAAAAAAGAATTTGGTGATATGATTTTTAAAAATGGCATAAGTATCTGCAGTAGATTAAGAGAAGCACCATCTTTCGGAAAGGCAATTTTTGACTACGCAGGTAATTCCGCAGTTTCGGATGACTTCCTTAATGTTGCGAGAGAAATAAAAAGGAGAATAAAATGAGCAGATTAGGACCGCAGGTCAAAAAACTTTTTGATGCTTCTGGAAAAGAAAAGGTTAAAGAAATAGAAAAAGGTAGTGAGAAAAATAAAAAATATACATTTATCCTTCCTGTGGACTTAATGAAAAAGGTAAAACACAGTGCAGTAGAGCAGGATAAAACTATTTCTGAATGGTTGACAGAGGCAATAAAAAAGGGCTTATCTGGTTGACATATATTCTGTGAAATGGTAAAATTTTAATATGCCTACAAAAAAAGAAGTAATCAATATTATATCCAATATTGGTTTGTGGGATAGAAAATCAATAGAAGCAGCACTTGAAGAGCAAGAATCTACAGGTAGTCCATTAAAAGAGGTCTTTCAGAACAGGGGAATGCTCCCATTTGGTGAGGTATCCCCTTCTTTTTATTTTCAGTTAGGAATAGTTCAGAGAGAACTTCCCCCGAGAGAAATTCCTTCAGATATTTTAAATACCATTCCACCGAAAATAGCGAGAGAGCACAGAATTGTTCCATGGGATAAGAGAGATGATGGAAGGTTTATTCTTGTTTCAGATGACCCTATAAATATACTTGCTGCTGATTTTTTCAAAAAACTCATAGCAGTTGATAACATAAAAGAGATTGAGGTTATGATAACCTTTCCTGCAGAGATGGAACAATTGTTAGAAAAATATTATGGAAGAGATACAATGGAGGATTTAACACAGATGCTTCAGGAAGCAAGCAGTGCTACTATAGACCTTGACCTTCCTGAAGCAGAGGTTGCGGGAGAGGATGAAGAGACACTTGCTTTACAGGCGCCAGTAGTTAAGATATGTAACCTTGTTTTTGTTGAGGCATTAAGACGTAGGGCAAGTGATATACATCTTGAGCCACTTGAAAAAAAATTCAGGGTGAGGTTTCGTATAGATGGTGTACTTTATGAGGTAGTATCACCACCTAAAAGGATAGAAAAGGCAGTTATAGCCAGGATTAAATTGATGTCAAAGATGGACCTTGCAGAGAAACGTCTACCTCAGGACGGCAGAATAATGTTAGATATAGGAGGTAAGCCCATTGACTTCCGTGTTTCTACTCTTCCAGGTATTTATGGAGAGAGTGTTGTTTTAAGAATCCTTGATAAGACATCTATGTTAAAGGGACTTGGAGAACTGGGTTTCCTCCCCGATGACTTTGAAAAATGGCAGGGACTATTGAAATATTCAGCGGGTTTGATACTTGTAACAGGTCCTACCGGTTCAGGTAAAACAACAACACTTTATGCTGCTTTGAGTGCCCTAAATACAATGGATAGAAAACTGATGACTGTGGAGGAACCGGTTGAGTATCAGATAGAAGGGATAAACCAGACCCCTGTAAATTCAGAGATTGGGCTTACATTCTCTGCTGCATTAAGGTCATTTTTAAGACAGTCCCCTGATGTTATACTGGTTGGTGAAATACGTGATTTTGAAACAGCAGATATAGCAGTTAGAGCAGCCCTTACAGGACATCTCGTATTCAGTACCCTTCATACAAACGATGCTCCCGGAGCAATTACACGTCTTATAGATATGGGGGTCCCTCCTTTTCTTATTGCATCTTCTGTACAGGGCGTTATGGCACAAAGATTGGTGAGGGTTCTATGTTCTTACTGTAAGGAAAAAATAGAGCCGGATGAGGATATGAGAAGGAAATTAAGAATAGAAGAAGGGGAAGAAGTTAATGTATGCAGGCCAAAAGGATGTAATGAATGTAATTTCACCGGTTTTCGTGGCAGGTTAGGTATATTTGAGATATTTGCAATGAATGATGAACTGAGAGAACTTACATTAAGGAGAGTTGGGACAGCAGAATTGAGAGAGGTTGCCCGCAAATACGGGATGCGTATGATGGTAGAAGATGGATATATAAAAGTAAAGAAAGGGATAACAACACTTGATGAAGTTTATAGTGTAACAGGAGAAAAAGGTGCCTAAAAGAATAGAGGAACTGCTTGAATTACAGGTAAGGGAAAATGCAGCAGACCTGCATCTTAATGTAGGTATTCCTCCTATGTTAAGATTGCATGGAGGACTTACAAAAATAGGAAATGAGCCACTTACTCCAGATGATACTGTAAACTATATGAAGGCAATAACGTCAAGGGAACATCAGGAGGAACTTCAAAAAATAGGTGGTACTGACTTTGGTTTCGCTTTCAAGGATCTTGCGAGGTTCAGGGTGAGTGTGTTTAAGGAGAGGGGAAATGTTGCAATGTCCCTGAGATTGATCCCATATAGATTCCTTACGTTTGACCAGATAGGACTGGATGAAAAGACAATGAGATATCTTTTAACCAGGCCGAGAGGACTTATTCTTGTTGTTGGTCCTACTGGTTCTGGTAAGACCACAACACTCGCATCTATGATTGACTGGATAAATGAAAACCTTGATAGACATATTATTACTATAGAGGACCCGATAGAATATTATCACTCTCATAAGAGGTCTATTGTTACTCAGAGGGAGTTAGGGGTTGATGTACCTACATTTGAGGAGGCACTGAGGAGAGGTTTAAGACAGGACCCGGATGTCTTCCTCGTTGGTGAAATGCGTGACCTTGCAACTATAGAAGCGGCGATTACTGCTGCAGAGACAGGACATATTGTATTCGCTACACTACATACCACAGGTGCTGCAAGAACAGTGGATAGAATTGTTAATGTTTTCCCTGTCGCTCAGCAGGAGCAAATCAGGGTTATGCTATCTGTTTCAATACTTGCCATTATTTCTCAAGTTCTTCTAAAAAGGGTTGATAAACCAGGAAGGGTTGCTGCTTTTGAACTTATGATTGCTACAAACTCTATCCAGAACCTTATACGTGAAAGAAAGACATACAGAATTGTTTCAGAAATCCAGACAGGTGGTAAATTGGGTATGGTAACAATGGATTCCTTCCTTATGCGACTTTTCAGGGAAGGGAAGATAAACCTTGAGGATGTTCTTACATTCTCATATGACCCGAAGTCCGCAAAGGCAGAACTGGCTGCAGAAGGACTTATAGATAAAGCAATGGTAGATTTAGAGGCAGAAGGAATGGCAGATATGAAGATGGAAGGTGATAGAAATGGCTGAAAGGAAACTGTTGGGAGAGATGTTAATTGAAGAAGGAATTATTACAGAGAAGGAGCTGAGAGAGGCGCTTGAAATACAGAGAAAGACAGGACATTTTCTTGGCAGAATTCTTGTAGACCTCGGATATGTTGATGAAAGAGACCTCAAACGTGTTCTGAGTATTCAGGCAGGTATAGAGATGATAGACCTGAAAAATACTGTTATAGATAGAAGGGCTGTAGAGGCATTTCCTTCAGCACTTGCCAAGACATACAATGTTGTCCCTGTTAAATTAGAAAGGGATGTTTTAACACTTGCAGTGGGTGATACACTGAGTTTAAATATACAGGATGATATATCCTTTGTCCTCGGATATAAAACAAAGATGGTACTTGCAGATGAAAGCGATATAAAAGAGGCAATAGAGACACACTATGGTAAAGAAATAGAAACCATAGATGACCTTATAAAGTGGCTTGCACAGGATGTAGAAGAGATGGAAGAATTAGAATCAATTGCAAGTCAGGGAGAATATGCTACCATAACTTCATTAGAAGAGATTGCTTCCCTTCCTCCTGTGGTGAAACTTTTTGACCTGATACTACTTCAGACAGTAAGGGATAATGCTTCAGACCTTCATCTTGAGCCATTTGAAGATGATTTCCGTGTGAGATATAGGGTGGATGGGATGCTTTATGACCTTGTTCATCCACCTAAAGGACTTGCTTTCGCACTCTTTTGCAGATTTAAGATTATGGCAGGAATGGATATTGCTGAGAGGCGGTTACCTCAGGATGGAAGAATTGAACTATCTGTTATGGGCAGGGCAGTGGACCTGAGAATTAATACTGTACCCACTGTTTTTGGAGAATGTCTCGCTGTAAGGGTTCTGGACAGGGCAAAGACAATTTTTGAACTGGAGAATCTCGGTTTAAGTCAGGATAATCTTGAGAGAGTAGACAGTATTATAACAAAGCCCAATGGTATCATACTTGCAACAGGTCCAACGGGTTGCGGGAAGACAACAACACTGTATGCAATTTTAAGGAAACTTAATACCCCTGATGTAAAGGTAATTACTACTGAAGACCCTGTGGAATATATGCTTGAGGGGGCAGTGCAGGTACCTATAAGAGAAAGGATAGGACTTACATTCGGGAGATGTTTGAGAAGTATATTGAGACAGGACCCTGATATAATTTTAGTTGGAGAGGTTAGGGATTTTGAGACAGCACAGATGGCAATCCAGGCATCACTTACAGGTCATATTGTTCTAAGTACATTACATACAAATGATGCTCCAAGTACTATAATGCGATTGATAGATATGCAAATAGAACCGTTCCTCCTTGCTTCTACTATAGAAGGTGTTATTGCCCAGAGGTTGGTCAGGGTATTATGTCCGAGGTGTAAGGAGGAATATCGTCCTTCAAAAACAGAATTACTTGAAATACATTTACTAGAAGAGAGAGCGATGGGGATGAAATTCTTCAAACCTAAAGGATGTGCTTTCTGCAGGGGGGGATATAAAGGAAGGACAGCCCTTTTTGAAATACTTATACCTTCAGAGCCATTCTGGCGTGCTGTAATTGAAAAACGTCCTTTGGGAGAGATAAGAAGGGTTGCTATTGAAGAGTGTGGGATGAAAGCATTACTTGAGGATGGACTTGAAAAGATAAATGAGGGTATAACATCTATAGAAGAGGTTGCGAAAGAAATACATGGATATTAAGTAAAAGGGGATTTATATGCCACAGTTTCAATATAGTGGAATGGAGCCCGGTGGACAACCGGTAACTGGGACAATAGAGGCATCACAGGTTCAGGAAGCGGTAGCGAAACTTAAAGGGATGGGTTATTTTATTACAAGTATCTCTCCTGTAAAGGGGAGTGTTGCTACAGGGAAAAAAGATACAGGCAGACAGACAACTACTGCAAAACCTTCAAGTGCAAAAAAATCAGCAAAGGGGAAAGGTGCATCAGCAGGTATTTCTCTCGGTCCACAGAAAATAAAGCCAAAAGAACTGATGATAATTACAAGGCAGTTAGCAACACTTATTGGTTCAGGACTTCCACTTCTCAGGGCTTTAAGGGTTTTAAGAGAACAGAGAAAAGGTGCACCCAATGCAATCCTTTCTAAAGTGGCGGAAGATATAGAAAGCGGGGCTCTGTTTTCAGAAGCACTTTCAAAACACCCGAGGAGTTTCCCCAAGATATATGTTGCAATGGTAAGGGCAGGGGAGGCAGGAGGAGCACTGGAAGCGGTTTTGAACCGACTGGCTGAGTTTATGGAAAAAGAGGCAAAACTGAGAGCAAAAATCAAGTCTGCTATGGCATATCCAATGGTCATAGTGGTAGTTGCATCTGGTATACTTACATTCTTAATGTTGAAAATAGTACCAACATTCATACAGATATTTGAAGATATGGAAGCAGGAGAACTTCCTGCACCTACAGTCCTTTTAATGAAAATTTCAAAACTTTTTACTCAGAGGTTTTATTTAATTATTATTTTTGTAGTTGCTATGGTAATTCTTTTTAAGGTACTTAACAGGGTTAAATTTACAAAGTATTATATTGATACGATGAAACTACGTATACCTGTCTTCGGTCCAGTTATTTCTAAAACAATAGTGGCAAGGTTTGCACGAACATTTGCCACACTAATTACCAGTGGTGTCCCTATACTGCAGGCACTTCAGATAGTCAGGGATACAACAGGAAATGACGTGATTGCAAAAGGTATAAATGAAATAAGGAACAGGGTAAGAGAAGGAGAAGGGATTGCAGGTCCAATGCTCAGGTCAAAGGTTTTCCCTGCAATGGTAACAAATATGGTGGCTGTTGGAGAGGAAACAGGTGCTATGGATGCTATGCTTGAAAAAATCGCAGAGGCATATGAAGCAGAGGTAGATGCAGCAGTTGCTGCTATGACATCTATGCTTGAGCCGATATTACTTGTAGGTATGGGTGGTGTAGTTGGTTTTATTGTTATTTCTTTGTTTTTACCACTAATTAAACTTGCGATGGGACTGTCTGGAGGAGGTGGTGGATAACAGTAAAAGGAGATAGAAAATGGATAAAAAAATTTATGAGCGAAGGATAGAGAAAGGGTTTACACTGATAGAGCTTCTCGTAGTAATAGCAATAATAGGTATCCTGGCAGCACTGCTTTTACCTTCACTTTCTCAGGCGAGAGAGAGGGCAAGAAGAACTACCTGTATGAATAACTTAAGACAGTTTGCTATGGCTTATGAGATGTATGCTGATAATTTTTTTGAAAGGTTCCCCGACAGAGAGTATGCCCTTTATGGTGGAACAAAGACCATCTATCCTTATTATATCAACTCCAATCAGGTCTTCTGGTGTCCAAGTTCTGTAGTGAGGGGACTTCCTAAACCAGATGGTTCTATAACAGGTACTTTGACTCTCGATAGTAATGGAAACCCAACAGGAGGGAGTAGATGGAGTGATTATAGAAACCAGTGGTATGCATCTTACTCTTTTGTCTTCGGGCTCACAGCGGGCAATAAGTCATCAAGACCAGTGCCACTGATAAGTGACAGAGGAATTTATTTTACCGGAGATATATCTATCTATAAAAATCTTCCTTCTGATACCAATCCTTTGACAGGCAACCATAATGCAGGAATGAATGTTTTATATCTTGATGGTAGTGTAAACTGGGTGAATATACAGAACATTGACTTCTCAATAGATAAGGATGATGGAACTCCACATATGGGAAATGTAGCAGCAAGACCTAATGGATATTCCATCGTTATCAATGATAGTGATGAAGTAACAGAATGGAGTGAGTAAAAAATTGGAGGGAAAATGTGTAAAAAAATTTTAAATGGATTATCTGGATTTCAGAGACAGCATACAGAGGTTGGTTTCACATTGATAGAATTGCTTGTGGTTATGGTTATTATAGCGGTTCTTGCAGGACTTCTAATGCCTGCTATAAGAAAAGGGCGAGCCAAGGCACTTATAGATAAGGCAGAAGCAGAGATGGCAGGACTTGCAAGTGTTATTACTATGGCAAGGTTAGAGAGCGGTTTTTATGTAAGGTTGTGTGATTTAGCAGATTCAACCCTTGCAAATAGTACTCATACTGGATATCCATACGGGAGAGGAACTTTACCATATACTCCCACAGGAAATCCTCCTTCAGATGGAAGTTATACATTTGTTTTCTATAATGGGACAGAGGATACAACATCTTCCGAATCAGAGATAACTTCAGGAAATAAGTGGGCAGGTCCATACCAGGTATTCCAGACAAAATTCACATATAAGCCAGATAACGGTTATACCCCCTCTTTAGGCACAGGTGTAACTGGATGGAATTTAAGTGTCGTTCCTTATGGCACTCCATTAGACCCCTGGGGAAGAACATATCTTATTGCATATAATTCTACTTCCAAAACGATGATTATTTATTCCGCAGGTCCTAATGGAAAAGTAGAAACAGCAGCAGGAGCAATACTTGCAGGTGATGGTGATGGAGATGGTTCTCCAGATACACAAAACTGTGATGATATAATTTATCAGTTCAGGTAATTACCCATCTAATGAACATCAAAGATGCATTCTTCCTTGGACTTATTCAGGGGATAGCAGAGTGGTTACCCATCAGCAGTTCAGGACATTTAGCAATATTTCATAATATATATGGACTTAAAGGCAATATCTCTTTTGATATATTTCTGCATATTTCTTCTTTGTTTGTAATTATTATATTTTTCCAGAAAGATATCAGGGAATTGTTGAATGTAATATTAAAAAGAGATTTTGATTCATACAATTTCAAACTAATCCTTTATATCTCTTATGCGACTGTTATTACAGGTATTATAGGATTTCTTTTAAGACAATATATTGAAGGAATAACAAAAGAATATCTACCCTATACATATCTTTTTACTTCTTTTTTACTTTTTCTTTCTGCAAGGAAGAGAGTTCAACAAAAGATAGATATCAAAAGGGCATTATTTATTGGGTTTATGCAGAGTGTTGCACTTTTACCTGGTATTTCCCGTTCAGGTGCAACAATTTCTGCAGCAAAGATAACCGGAGTGGAAGAAGGAGAAGCGTTCAGGTTTTCTTTTCTTCTTGCTATACCTGCAATTTTAGGGGCAGTAGTATTAGAAATAAAGGAGTTTGAAAGAATACCTCTGCAGATACTTATAGCAGGATTTTTCACTTCCTTTTTTGTAGGGTTTGTTTCTCTATGGTTCTTAAAAAGAATTGTATCTAAGGATAAAATATATATGTTTGGGTTTTATACACTGGTAGTGGCTATTGTCTTATTTATCTTATAAATGATATACTTGAATATACATTAACACTTTTCTGAAAGGGAGGATTATTGTAATGAAGATTGAGAATGCATTATCTTCTGAGTATGAATATATCCAGAGATTTTTAGAGGATGTGTATGGACACAGTTTTAATTATTTCCCTGCTGCTTATCCTTATGTATGGAAGAAACATACAACTGATTTTAAGAATATATTTGTTATAAGAGAAAAAGGGAAGATTGTATCTCTTGTCAGGATATTTCCTCTGAAAACCATTCAGAACGGTGTTGAAATAGACCTTGCAGGTATAGGGTCTGTCTCAACACTTTACTCTCACAGAGGGAAGGGATATATGAGTTTGTTACTCCAGCATACATTTGAAAAGATGAAACAGGAAGGATTCCCTCTTTCTGTATTAGGTGGTGATAGACACAGATACAATAACTTCGGATATGAGAATGCAGGTAAGGTAATTGAACTGGAGATATTCTCAAGGGGATTGAAAAAATATGGGGTTAAGGCATTTCCTGCATTGAGATATGATAATACTGATAAGAAAATTCTCCATAAGATAATGGGGCTTATTGAAAGAAGTAATTATAGAAAAATAAGGACTGTCAGAGAATTTGAAGAGGTTTATAGGAAACAGGGTATCAATGTGTATTATACAGTAAAGGGTATGGATTTTGCTTTTGTTGTGGTATCTGCAATAGAGGTAATGGATTCTGGAATGAAAAGTATTGTAGAATTTGGAGGAAAGCCAGAACTTATTGCAGGCATTCTCCAGCACCTTGTAGAAAGGTTCGGGTTTACAGGTTTTAAGATTTGTTTCCCTGATTTTACAGAGATTCCTTCAGATTTCATATCCTTTGCCTCTTCCTGGGATATAAGGTCAGGGATGATGTTAAAAATTATCAATCTGAAAAAGACACTTGAAGGCCTTTCAAAAAGAGATGACTTTTTATTCCCTGATGATAAAGAAATAACGTTAACTATTAAAGATAGAGAATCTGTAATTATAAGTAAGAAAGATGGTATCCTTAAAATAGAAAATGGTAGAGGTGAAAATGAAATATCTCTTACAGAAATAGAGATGGTTCGTCTTTTATTCGGGACTTTTTTCTGGGTTCCTGAAAAAACAGATAAAAAAGTTATAGGGATATTAAGACAGTTTTTACCGATGAGCATATATCTTCCATATCTTGATTTGATATAATAAAAGATATAAGGAGGTGTAGAAAAATATATATGACAAGTAGAGAAAGGATTATAGCAGTAATAAGAGGTATGATGCCTGACAGGGTTCCAGTTTCTCTTTACAAAATAGACCCTTTTGAAAAGGATAGTTTCTGGGTACAGCATAAAAGTTTTGAGAAACTGCTTTCTGCAGCGAAAGAATACCAGGATACATTTCATCTGTGGCGACCGAAAACAGGGTTTTTCTTTTCAGCACCGGGGAGCATTGAGACAAAAGTAGAAGAATCTCAGGATACTCCGCTTTCAAAGACAGTAAAAATTTCTGTAGAGACACGTAGAGGGCTTTTAAGTCGGACAGCCAGGACATCAATGACAAGTATGCATCTATGGATTCAAAAACCATGGATTGAAAGTGAAAGAGATATATTAAAATTTCTTGAACTCCCCTATACACCGTTTAAACCAGACCTTACAGAATTTTTCCAAATAAACAGTGAACTTGGAGATAGAGGGATAGGAGTGATTGCCCTCCCAGACCCTCTGGCTGTTATATATGAACTTTTCGCACCAGGAGATATGCCTCAGTTCATACTCTCTACACCTAAACTCATATACAGATTACTTGATGAGATGCAGAAACGGTTGATCAACCTTTATAGATTTATTTCTACCAGTGTTGCCAATACTGTTATAAGAATAAGGGGAGCTGAATATGCTGTGCCTCCTCATCTTCCCCCAGAGTATTTTCCTGATATAAAGAAGGTTTTTAGCGAACTTGTTCTGAGATATGATAGAGAACTGATAGATATACTGAAAAGAGGAAATAAAAACTATATATGCTATCACTGGCATGGCGATATTGAAAAACTCCTTCCTCTGGTACTTAAGTTAGGTATAGATATACTTGAACCAGTTATAAATACATCAGATACACCTAACTATATATTAAAGATAAGAAAGATAACAGGAGATGATGTTGTTCTTATGGGCGGGCTTATGGCAGAAGAACTTGAGTTCAGGGAGACATCAGAGATTGTTGCTATGACAAAGGAAGCGATTATTCAGGGAGGCAGAAAAGGAAGATTTATCCTTATTCCTTCAGGAATCCCTGAGTCAAGTCCTATCTCTAATCAGATGGAAAAAAATTATATAGAGTTTCTCAAGACAGGTGTTGAGTTCGGGAAATATCCTCTTTTGTAATCTATAAGCCACACAACCGAGCTTAAACACATCTTACAATGCGCATTTACTACATTATACTATGGTAGATTCTGTCCACCAGTTCCATTGTTTTAACACTATCGCCGAAATGTGTCTGTGGCAATTTTTTGTCTCTAATACACTCTATAAAATGTCTGTTTTCATCGTAGAATCCGGCAAATTTGAACAACTGGTCACTTCCTGCTATTTCTTTTGCTTTAATTATTTCTCCTTCGTTTGAACCATCTTTATAAACCACAGCACTTTCTTCAGGGTCTGCAAATGCACATATTCCTTTTCCATGCATCTCCACATTATATATCCTTTTACCGGATACCCAGTTTGCAGATAGAAATCCAGATGCACCACTTTCAAAATCAATCATTGCATAGAAACAATTATCATATGAGGCATCAATACTTCTTACAATACTGGATATCTTTCTGGGTTCACCAGCCATCCATCTTAATATATCAACTGAGTGTATAGCATCGCACGAAAGTATATCAATAGCCCCATTATAATAAGGTGGTTTGTCTATATAATTTTTGAAAAAATTTGCCTGACAGTGAAGAATTCCACCTCTTTCATCTATTCTTTTTTTTGCTGCTTTAATAACAGGGGAGAATCTTCTCTGGAATCCGGTCATCGTCAAAGCTCCTTTTTTCTCAGCAAGATTAGCCAGCTGTCTTGTCTGTTCTTTTGTTATACCAGGGGGTTTCTCTACAAATATATGCAGGCCCAGTGAAAGACAGTAGGCCGCTATATCAAAGAGATGGTGCGGAGGCATTATTATATATACTGCATCAGGAGATGTTTTTTCTATAAGCTCTTTATAATTAGTAAATGTCTTTTCAATCTTATATTTTTCTGCTGTTTGTCGCATTTTTTCTTCTATAAGGTCAGATATACCAACAATTTTTGCTATCTCAATCTCTGCAAGTGAAGGGTAATGAACAGCGTTTGCCATTCCCCCAGCACCTATAAAAGCCACCTTTACTTTATCCATTTATATACTCCTCCTTTTCTATTACCTTTTTTATTTTGTTGATAGTGTTTTCAAGGTCTTTGTTTATGAATCGGTAATCATACATAGATAGAAGTACTTTTCTCTCTTCTTTCGCTGCTTCTAATCTTTGCTGTATTTCTTCCTCTTTTAATCCTCTTCTTTCTCTCATTCTTCTTTCCTGTTCTTTTAAAGATGGGGGAAGAACTCCTATAAGTACTGCTTCTGGAAATAATTTCTTTATACTTCTACCTCCCTGTGTGTCAATGATTAAGAGTGCTTGCTTTCCTTTAATAATAGCAGATGTAATATCGTTTTTAGGAGTTCCATAATAATTACCATAAACCATAGCCCATTCTGCAAAATCACCTTTTTCAATCATTTTTTTAAACATTTCAGGACTTATAAAACGGTAGTCCTTTCCATCTTTTTCCCCTGCCCGCGGTTTTCTCGTGGTACAGGTAATTATTACTTCTATATTCTTTAACTGCTCTTTAAGTTTCTTTGCAATAGTTGTTTTGCCTGTGCCTGATGGTGCTGAAATAACAAAGATTTTCCCCCGATTAGACATTGGATATGACCTAATCTTTATCTATTCCTAACATCTTTCTTCTTTTAGGATTAAAAGCACCTTCCTGTTTAATACATCTAATTGCCCTTTCTGCTATACTTGTAAAATTACCTGACTTAAGTTGTTTCTCCCATTGTTCTAATGCCTTATCAACCTGTCCGTTAAGTTCATATGAGTGTGCGAGAACATTGTCCACATAAGCAGGATGTGGAAATTTCACTGCTTTCTCAAGATATTTAACAGCATTGGGGTAGTCCTGTCCTTTGTGGTAGTATGTCCAGCCAAGTTCAAAGTATACATCATATTTTTCAGGATTGTAAGAAACACCTTTTTTAAGAAATTTTATACCATTTTCATACCATTTTATCTGTTCTAATGGAATAGAGACAATTACTTTAGCAGTTTCTATTACGTTTTGGTATTTTTTATTTCCTTCAAATTTTTTCAGTTCTTCCATATATCTTGTAATCTGTGCTTTTCCTTCAGGTATTTCCTTCTCTTTAAGCCATTTATTATAATATGCAGAGAGGTCTTCTTTCATTTTCCGGGCACCGTCAACAATATCAATAACTCGTTGTATCTCTCTTTTTTCTGCACTATTAAATCCTTCAACCATTTCTTTGAATTTTTTATAAGTTGCTTCCGAATCATTTGCTATATCAGCAAAGATGTTGTATGCCATATGCCATCCACCTACTGCCCATACAGTTACATATTCTGGTTGCAACCAGCTTACCGCATCAAATAGAGGCAACATTTTATAGTGTTGTCCTTTATGCCAGTAGTCCTCTATATTTAACCACAAAAGGTCAGCTGCAATTCCTCTAAACCCACTTAAAACTAAACTTCCAGCCATCTGACCTGGCATAAGAAGCATTCTACTTTCAAGATTCTCTATAGTTCTTCTATAGTTAATTTTTACCTGTAGAAGTCCTAACGGAATGTAAAGTAAGATAGCGATTAAAAGAAATACTCTATTAAGTTTCCTGTTCATACTTCCCTCTTATTAAAGAAATAGATGCCTATTAATACCACAATTGCTATGTATATAATTCCGTAAAGAAAGGTTTGTCCTACATACTGCCAGGATACAGGTACTCCTACAACTACTTTGTCTTTGATATTAAAATTTTCATAATTTGGAATGACGGTATATAACATCTCACCGAGGCCTTTTAGAACAATGTTTTCCACTCTTTCAAGAAGAGATTTACCATAAGATATAAGATGCCCAACAATATAAAGGAAGAAGGAAAAGATGATATTGAATGCATCTGTTGCAAATGTTGCTACTGTGAGTGTAATTGAGCCAATAAGTACAAGTTCAATAAAGATGAGAAATACAGTTTTAAATGTTTCTATATCTGGTGGACTTTTTTTAATCAGCAATAATATAATGAAAAAGATACTCATAAGGATAACATTTAAGAGTATAATCAGTGACTGTCCTATCAATTTTCCGACTACAAAATTACTTCTCGTGATAGGTTTGGAAAGGAGGGTATAAATGGTCCGTTTTTCTATCTCTCCTGAGACAGCGACGAGTGCTGTAAATATAGCAATAAGAGCACCAAAAAATTCAATAGTAGAAAAACTTACATCTTTTATCATCTTAATTTCATCTTCTGCTGCAAGAAAGGAAAAGAATCTGGAAGCACCTATAACTACGAGTGCAACTACAAGCAGGATGTAAAATGTTTTTTTCCTTAATGACTCGTGAAAAGTATTAAGTGCTATAGTCCATACCTTCTTCATTTTTTTCTCCCTTTTTATCCTTCTTTTTTTTCTATATCAAACTTTTCAATGGTTTTGACAAATAGTTCTTCAAGGTTTTCTGCCTGATATTCTTTCATTAATCCATTAAGTGTTCCTGATGTTAAAAGATAACCTCTGTGGAAGATGGCTATTCTTGTACATACCCTTTCTACCTCTGATAGAAAATGGCTTGAAAGTAAAATGGTTTTACCCGCTTTATTCAATTTTATCAACAGGTCTCTCGTTTCTTTACAACCGATGGGGTCAAGTCCTGTGGTCGGTTCATCCAGAATAAGGATTTTAGGGTCATTTATTAAACTTGCTGCAAGTCCTATCCTTTCAAGCATACCTTTAGAATAATGCCTTAGAGATAGATTTCTTGCGTCATATAAACCCACCAGTTGTAGAAGTTCTTCGGTTCTGCTTGATATAGTGGACACAGGAATATCAAAAAGTTTACCATAGAACTTCAGTATTTCTGGACCTGTAAGATAATCATAATAATAAGGATTTTCAGGTAAAAAGCCGATATTCTTTTTTGCTGTTACAGAGTATTGGTTTTCTCCCATTATACTTATCTCTCCTTCAGTAGGGAATGCAATACCTAAGAGAAGTTTAAGACAGGTGGTTTTACCAGAACCATTTGGACCAAGAATCCCAAAGATTTCTCCTTCTTCAATACTCATTGTTGCTTTGTTTAATGCAATTACTTCTTTATTTTTACTCAATCTATATACTTTGGTTAATTCTCTGGTTTCTATAATTGCCATTTAGCCCTCCTGACTTAATTTATATATAGTCCTATTCTACTAAATCTTTTAATGGATGTCAAAACTTGTAAAGGTTTTCCACTATATATGATAAAAGTGCTCCTTTCTCCCCGAAGAAAGCAATATCATTTTTCATTTCCTTGTACAGTAATGATAAACTACGTTTTAATACTTCTACATTGCCCTCTCCATCTTCCATGTCGTCCCTTATCTGGAAGGCAAGCCCAAAATTACTGCTGATATTCAACATTTTCGTTTGAATCTTTTTATCAAACCTTTTGAAGAAAAGTGGTGCTGAAAAACATAGCTGGAATAATTTTCCTGTTTTCATAATATCAATATTTTTCTTTAAAGTCCCTGATATTTTTTTGTTCTTATACATAATGTCAAATACCTGTCCTCCTGCCATCCCCTCTGAGCCAATAGCATCAGCGGTTGCTTTTATCAAAGGAACATTACCTGTTTCTCCAACAAGTTTTAAACCGAGTGTTAAAAGTGCATCTCCTGCAAGTATGGCAACTGCCTCACTAAATTTTTTGTGGCAGGTTTTTTTCCCCCTTCTGAAGTCATCATTATCCATCGCAGGCAGGTCATCATGTATGAGGGAAAAGTTATGTATTAATTCAATACCACATGCAACAGGTAATAGTTTTTCTTTTTCTATCTTTAACATCCCGCCAACAACCAGTACAAGAAGAGGTCTTAATCTTTTTCCGCCTGAAAATACACTGTACCTCATTGCCCTGTGAAGCAATTTTGGCTCTGTGTTTGCTGGTGGTAAAGTTATATCTAAGTATTTTTCTATTGTTTCTCTGTATCTTTTTAATTCAATTGTACAATCTAATTTTTTGCTCATAGTTATATTTTCAATTCATACTTTATATATCTTTTCCATCCTTTCACTTCCAAATCCACAGAGAATCTCCTGTGGCACTGTATTTAACTTTTCTGCCATCTCTTCAATCTCAAGGTTATCTCCAAATACCTGTAGTGTATCTCCTATTCTGATATTTTTGCCTGTTGTATCAACGAGTGTCTGGTCCATACAGATATTCCCAACAATTTTTACCTTCTGGTCTTTCCATAAAAAATAAAATTTGTTAGAAAGCCCTCTTTTTAGTCCATCTGCATATCCGATACCTGTAGTGGCTATCTGACTTCTCCTTTTAGTTTTATAAGTGAGGCCATAACTTAAAAAAGTATCTTTAGGCACCTGTTTTGTATAAAGTACTCTGCAGAATCCTTTCAACGCCCGTTCAAAGGATAATTTCTTATGCAGGTGTCTTTCAGTATAGACACCGAAAAGTAAAAGACCAATTCTTACCATATCAAAATTTCTGTATGCCTCAGGCAGGTTAAGTATAGCAGGTGAGTTTGCTATATGTTTTAAGGGGATGTGAAACTTTTCTATATTTTTTAATGTATCCGTAAATCTCTTCAACTGTATTTTTGCATATGTCTTATCCTTCCAGCTGGCTGTTGCAAAATGTGAGAATATACCTTCAATGGTTATACCTTTTATAGATGCCACTTTTTCTAAAAACTCTGGTGTATTTTCTGGTTTAACGCCTATCCTGCCTAATCCGGTATCTACTTTAATATGTACTCTTGCTGTTCTCTCTCTCTTTTTTATTGCTTTCTCTATTGTTCTAAGCACCTCATCACTGAAGAGTGTAATATGGATATTGTTTGTGATAAGTGTTTCAACATCACCGGGTATTACAGGTCCCATAACAAGCACAGGTTTTTTTATTCCAGATTCTCTTAACTCTACTGCTTCTGATGTTGTTGCCACACCAAACATTTCAACATAATCTTCTATCGCTTTTGAAATTTTGCACATTCCCATCCCGTAGCAGTTTCCTTTAACACATGCCATAAACTTTTTCCCTGTATATCCTTTTATTATTTCAATATTTCTTATTATTTTCTGTATATCAATCTCAATCCATGCCCTTTTTTCCATCGCTATTCCTTTCTTTGGTCCTTCCTGTTAGTTCAAGTATCCCTACAATAGAGAGAATGATAAATACCTGAAATAGAACCATAAGCCCGCCAAATATATTTAAACTGCCGAGTAAGAGTGCACCCATTCCTGTACAGAGTGTCAAAAGGTATATAAATAAAACTGCCTGTTTATTTGTCATACCTAAGTCAACGAGACGATGAGAAAGGTGGTTTCTATCTGCCTGAAATACAGGAATGCCTCTTTTTCTTCTTATCCATATAACAGAGAGTGTATCAAAGAATAAAATAGAAAATACAACTAAAGGAGCAAATATGGGTAGAAATGTTTGATGTTCTTGGTATTTATAAAATGTTAGAAGGATAGAAGCAGTTCCGAGGAAATATCCTAAAAATGCACTTCCACATTCACCCATAAAAATTTTTGCAGGTGGGAAGTTATGTTTTAAAAACCCGGCAATACTTCCTAAAAAAACAGCCAGTATAGTTGCAACAAATAACTGTCCCATCCTTACTGCAAATACAAAAAGGATTAAACCGCTTATAAAAGCAACACCTCCACTCAAACCATCCATATTATCCATAAGGTTAAAAGTATTCATCATAAGAATAAGCCAGAAGATGGTTAGAAAAAAAGATGGAATAGTATTGGTTAGAGATAAACGAATGCCTGCAGCAAAGATGATTATAGAGGCACATATCTGAAGAAATAATTTCTGCTTCGCTTTTAATGTTTTTACATCGTCCACTATACCAAAGGCAACGACTATTCCTCCACCGAAGAGGATTGCCAGTAATTTCCCCTGTACACTTTGAATCCCTGCTATGTATTCTGATAAATAGGAAGTAAAAAAACCGGACCTGATAGCAGTTATTCCTGTTAAGATGGTGATAAGAATTGAAAAATAAATACCAAGTCCTCCTAACAGAGGCATGGGAATTTTATGGACACTTCTCTCTGAAGGAATAGATATTATATTAAAATGCCGTGCAATTATTTCTGCCAATGGTGTTAAAAAAAATGACAAAAGAGCACCTGTTAAAAAAACTATGATATATACATATGGCCACATCGTATTAGTCAAAAAAAATAGATTAATCTTCTATTTTGCAATATTTGCCAGGAGATGATAGAACAGTATGAAGAGTAAAAGCATTATAAGAATAAAGACAGTCAACCCTATCATTCTCGGTGTCCAGAATTTTTCTCTTCCATACTTTTCTTCATAGTAGTTCCCTACTATCTGTGCTATCTCTTCCGGGCTTTTTCCTTTTATTTTTTCTTTCCAGTCGTCAGAATTAAAGTCAATATTATTATTCATCTTTCCTTGATTTTTGTTTTCTTATGTATTATATTATCTTAAAATTTTACATAAGTAAAATCAAAAAATAAAGGAGGAAGAGACGGATGGGACAAGTAAGAATTGGAGTTATTGGTGTTGGAGGTATGGGAACAGGACATTGTAAAAGTATAAAGGAATTAGAAGAGGTAGAACTTGCCTTTGTATGTGATATAGAAGAAGAGGTAGCTGAGGTAAAAGGGAAAGAATTTGAAGTCCCATTTTTTACAGATTATAAGAAAGCAATAAAGAGTGGACTTGCTGATGCCATTATTATTGCTACACCACACTGGATTCATCCTGAGATAGCGATATATGCCTTCAAGAATGGGTTACATGTACTTTCAGAGAAACCGATAGCAGTTACTGTTTCTGATGCAGATAAAATGATAAAGGCAGCAAAAAAGAGTAAGAAGGTCTTT
>JAOAIL010000005.1:0-30400 GCA_026414725.1 bacterium | reverse complement strand
TAGAGCAAGGTGTCATAGGAGAGATAACGAGGACATTATGTATAGACCCCTGGTACCGCTCTCAGGCATACTATGATAGTGGTACATGGCGTGCTACATGGAAAGGAGAGGGTGGAGGGGTTCTGCTTAACCAGGCACCCCATGCAATAGATATTTTTATATGGCTTGCAGGATTGCCCTGTAAGGTAGAAGCAAAGACGAGGACACGGTTACATAAGATAGAGATAGAGGATGAGGTATGTGCATTACTGGAATACAAAAATGGTGCATGGGGTTATTACTATACTTCTACATGTGAACCAGGTGATTTTGACCTTCATATGGAAATAGCAGGGGATAAAGGTAAGATAATAGTAAATGGTAAAGATATAACCCTTTATAGATACGATATTCCTGTATCAAAGTTCACATATAAAGCAAAGGATATGTGGGCATCATTACCTGTTAGGGAAGAAAAGATAGATACAGGTGCAGATATCCCTGCAGGTCATGACAGTATAATAAAAAATTTTGCGAGGGCAATCCTTAAAAAAGAAAAACTTTTTATACCTGGAGAGGAAGGTCTTAAGTCAATAGAATTTATTAATGCATGTATTCTTTCAGGAAAGACAGGTAAACCAGTAAACATCCCTGTAAATAGAAAGGAATATGATAGATTAATAAGAAAACTTGTTGCCATGTCCAGAGTGAAAAATGTATGTAATGTCCAGCGTCTCCCTGACCCCAGATTTCTTAAACAATAATCAATTTTTCAGTCCTGCAACATTTTCTATATCTTCTTTATGCCATCCCATCATTGCAAGTTTTTCTCTGATGTAATATTTATAGTTTTCATAAGAGACATCGTCAGGTATTCTATGGTCTCCATGTGGAATATATCCACCATCTTCAAAGACCTTTTCTATTCTTTTTAGTTCTTTCAAAATCGCTTCTTTACCTAATGCCAGCTGATATTTTGCAATACCACCCCTTAAAAGTATATTGTGTCCATATTCTTTTCTTAACTCTACATGGTCAGAACCACCCTGAACTTCTAATGGGAACATACAGTTAACTCCACATTCCAGCCATATAGGAACAAGTTTTCTTATATCTCCATCGCAGTCAGTCCATATCACATCAACACCATGTTGCCGTAGTAATGTTGTTACCCTTTTTAGGCGAGGGGCAACTATTTTTCTGAACATATCAGGACTTATCATGGGTCCATTTCTAAAACATATATCTTCCCATCCAGCAGCAAAGTCCACCTCTATTTCAGATAGAACCCTTGAAAGCAATGTTTCATAAAGTACCGTGAGTGTCTCTATAATATCTTCAACAAGGTCTAACTGGTCATACAGCATAAGTGATATCTGCTCAAATCCAATCCAGTTTCGTGGAAGTCCAAAGTAAGAGCCTATATATACACCTACAGGATAGGGAGAATGCCGTAGTTTTTCATTAAGCCGTTTTAGGTCGCAACCAATACGTCCTGGTGTTTCAGGATTAAGCCGTTCCTTAAATCTCTTCCAGTCATCCCAGTTAGAAACAGGCATTTTTATATAGTGAGGAATAGTTGCTGTTCTTTCTATTTGTACCTCCTGTATAGTGCCATCAGGTAGTTCTTCAATTCTTTTTTCTTTCTCTTCCTTTAATACCTTCACCTCTCCAGTAAATGGTGGTAGAAGCCCGTAGTCAACAGGTATCATAATATTTTTTTCTACTCCAAAAAACTCTTCTACAGAAAAGGTTCCCTCACCTTTTTGTAGATATTCAGGTAGTCCTTCATTATGCCACCTCTCTATGGTCTCTTTTAAATATCCAAACTCCCAGTGGATTCCCCTGTCAATGGTCTGGAAGTGCATCTGTCTTCTGAACCGTTATCTAACTGTCATTTCAGGTTTTGATGTATCTAATATCCCTTTCTGCATCTTTTACCTCCCAAAATTTATAAATTATATCATAAAATTCAGGATATATGATAAAAATATGCATAAGTTAGTTATGGTAAGAATGGGAAAATCATCCCCATATGAGGGGGAGGAAATAGGTGGGGGGAGAGTGCAGTAGATGTCTTACCCTTACCCTTGCCCCTCTTCCTTTTAGAGTGAAGGAATTCAATTAGTACCTATCAATAGGCATGACTTATAATTTATGTTAAACTTTTATAATGTAGAAAGGAGTTAAATATGGATATAAAGACATTTGGGGTTGCATTTGCTTCTATTTTAGTGGCTGAACTTGCTGATAAAACACAACTTATTGGGATTACACTTTCAGCGAAATCAGGAAGACCTTTATCGGTATGGGTTGGTTCTGTACTGGCTTATATGTTAATCACTCTCATTACTGTTCTTATAGGAGCATTGCTTTCAAGATGTGGAAGAGAAGATATAATAAGATATACAGGTGCTGTTATTTTTATCTTTATCGGTTTTTTAATGTTATTAGGGAAAATGTAAAATGAGACAGGAGGAAAAAGAATGGTAGAGATGAATCTTAAAGATAAGGTAGGTATAGTAACAGGTGGTGCAAGTGGTATAGGTAAGGCAGTTGTAGAGAAACTTCTTCAGGCAGGAGCAACTGTTGTGATATCTGATGTAAATGAAAAACAGGGATATGCCGTTGAAAAGGAATTTAGAGAAAGATATAAAAAGTGCCTTTTTGTTAAAACAGATGTGACAGATAAAAAAGATATAGAAGGGATGATAACAAAAACAAAAAAGGAATACGGGAAGATTGACTATCTTGTAAATAATGCAGGTATAAACATACCACGTCTTCTCGTTGACCCTTCAGGAAAAGAAGAGGTTACAGAGGAGATATTTGATAGGATGACTGTAATAAATCAAAAAGGGGCTGTTTTCTGTGCACAGGCAGTAGCGAGAGAGATGATAAAAGATAGGATAAAAGGAGTGATAATAAATGTCTCTTCTGAGAGCGGACTTGAGGGCTCTGAGGGGCAGAGTATCTATGCAGGGACAAAAGCAGCAATGTATTCTTTTACAAGAAGCTGGGCAAAAGAACTGGGAAGGTATGGGATAAGAGTTGTGGGGATTGCACCAGGAATTCTTGAAGCAACGGCTTTAAGAACTCCTGAATATGAAAGGGCGCTTGCCTATACGAGAGGTATCACTGTTGAGCAATTGAGACAGTCATATGAAAAGGTATCCATTCCACTCGGCAGGGTAGGTACTCTTGAAGAAGTAGCAAATGTTGTAGCATTTCTTATATCAGACCTTGCTTCTTATATCACAGGTACGGTTATAAATATATCGGGTGGGAAGTCAAGAGGGTAATATTTCTTTTCCCTCGTCTCTTGTGGGAAAGTGGTAGATTATATATTTTGTGACTTAATCCAGTTAAGCCATTTGAACAGGTCATCCCCAAAATTTTCACCTGATAACTCAGTAAGGTATATAATGATATTTCTCTGCATATCCGGTTTTGCAGAGATATAAGGATGTTTGTTTTCAAGAACAGGGATGATGTATCTTAGAGAACCTTTCCCAATTTTTGCGAGTGCCTTTGCTGATTCTTTTCCCGGTGTACTCCACACACCATAACCATTATACCTGCAGAATACAGGGTTGTTATCATCAAGTAATCTTATAAGGAAAGGAGATGCCTTTTCTGCTTTATTTCCTAAAGTTCCCAGTTTGTAAGCTGCCTCTGCCCGTTCTTTTGCATTAATGGAGAATGTTCTGTCAACGAGGTATTTTACATTAGAAGGAAGGTAAGGATAGGTAGTATCTGCTTTTGTAAGCATAAAATCATCGGCAAAAAGGCATACAGATATTATGGATAAGATGAGTAGTAAACGTTTCATATATTAATTATACAAAAATTTCATTCCTTATGTCAAATCCAAAAGTTGACATCAATTTTAATGACTGTGTATAATAATAAAAAAAGGGAGGCGGATATGAGGAGTAAAATATATAAGTGGGGAAAAGTAAGAGTGTTTCTTTTGTTTTTACTTGCTTTCTTATGTAGTGGTGCAAATACATCCAATATGATATCCGGTAAGATATTTACTCTTCCTGTAGCAGGAGAAGAAGAGCCACCTCTTACACCTGTTAGTAGTATGCCAGTGGTGTTTAATGAGAGTAATGAACATACAGCCCTTTCTGGAGCAGATGGTAGTTACAATATAAATGTAACTTCACTTACAGGTTCTCTTTATATACTGCGTCTGGATGACAATCTCTCTGTAGGTGATTTAGTTGTCCATGATGATGTATATCTGACTTCTTATACAGTCCCAACAATCTACGGAGGAAGTATTAGCGACCATAATGTAATGGTTTTTACCCCTCAGCAACTTACTGGGCTAGGTGTATCTCTCACATCAGGTAAGGGAGCGTTATTGGTATTAGTAATGGATTCAGATACAGGTGGTTTCATCACAGGGGCAACCGCTATAGTGAGAAATATGAATGGAGCCAGTGTAGGAGCTGTAAAGTATCTTGCAATTGACTCTAGTCAGCCCCTCGGTATTATACTGAAAAACTCTCCAGATAGTAGCACTCCGGAGAATGGAGGGACTATTGGTTTTATCGCCTATAACATTGATCCGGGTCTTGTAATGGTCTCTGGCACAAAGTCCGGATACAGTTTTATCTGGCGTCCTGCATTTATATATGCAAATAGTATTACGTCAGGTGTAAGTTACTACGACTGTATTTTCGGTGCTCAAGGTTCATATATAATTGATGAAATAGTCGCATATCTTGTTGATGAAGAGGGAAAGCCAGTAAGTGGTGCAACAGTTACACTCTGTGGAATGAATAAGTCCGCTACAACATCTTCTGATGGTTCATTTAAACTTACCAATATCCCTTATCCTGCTATTGTTTATGTAAGGGCAAGGAAGACCGGTTATAAGGATACATACTCTTTTGCTATTATAGAAGAGAGCGAAGAAGGTGTACAGTTTTCTGGTCTTCAGGATGGTACACAATCAATTATGATTTTTAGCAATACTTATACACAGCAGTTAGGGCTTGATTTTACAGGTGGAGGGGTAATTGCGGGAAGGATTGAAGATATGGGTGAAAATCCGGTAAAGAATGCAAAGGTCTATGTGTGGGATGAATATGGTGATACACCTGCTCTGCTTGCTCGTTATATGGACTGTATGATGGAAACAATAGATGAGGACCTTATTAGAACTTCAGACAGTGGTGTTTTTGTTGTGGATACACTTACCCAGGAGCCAGTATCTTTGGGTATATCTCCAGCCAGACCTGTATATCTGAAGTTTGAACATGAGAATACCAATGGAGATACATATTATCTCTCACCTCACTATATCGCACCTGTATTTAACAATGGTATTACACTTATTGCTGATATGGAGATGGATAGATACATAGGAAAGATAGAGGTCTCAGAAGGAGAAAGACAACCAACCACAATGGTAGTTGAACCAGGAGCAACAGGGGTAGACCTTTTTTATATAAAAATTGAAGTACCTAACTCAGAAGCATATCCTACTCCATATCTGAAGTCGTTAACCCTGAAATGTGGAGGGTCTGTACTGCCGACAGCAGTAGCGTTATATAAGAAAAATGGGGAAGATTGGGATTTTGTACCCTGTACCGGGTCTTATGGTACAAAGATTGTTATGAATCTTACCAGTCCTATTCCTTTACCAGCAGAACTCCTTCTCAGAGGTAATTTTGGTATAGATGATGATTCACTTTCTGCTCTATCCGCACCCTACTTTTACTGTGAACTTGAAAAAAACTGTGATATGGTTGTTACTGCTGACCTATTAATGGGGTTTACATCTACTATCTATGTCTCTGTTGATGGTGCACCTGTAAGAGGGAATAAGGTATATGTAAAGACATCGGAGCCCTCTGTAGCAGTTAACCCGGAACAACTTAATTTTGGTGAAGTATCTGTAGGTCAGAGTGAAACATTAACACTCACTATAATCAACACAAGTAGTGTAATAGTAAGAGTCACCCCATCTATTTCGGGAACAAATGCAAATGAGTTTTCTGTTCCTTCTATGTCTTTTGACATAAATGTTGGAGAAATAGGATATGTTAATGTTACATTTTCTCCCAATAGTGTTGGAAAGAAATCAGCCATTTTATATCTTACCATTGGTATGGGAACAGAAGAAGTTGTTTCAGTTCCACTTGCAGGAACAGGTGTTTCAGGTGGAGGTGATGATACAGGTGATGGAGGAGGTGGTGGGTGTTTTATAGCAACTGCTGCCTTTGGTTCACCACTTCATCCATATGTGAATATATTAAGAAACTTCAGGGATAATATACTTCTTAAAAGTAAAGCAGGGAAGTCATTTGTCAGGTGGTATTATCTCCATAGTCCTGCTGTTGCAAAGGTAATAGAAAAAAGTGTAACACTTAAGATATTTACCAGAATATTGCTTATTCCTGTGATAGGTATTGCCTGGTTGATTATAAAAGGGATTTTGTCCTATCTTATATTAGGACTGGCAATAACTGGACTTTTAAGGATGCAGAGATAACAGGTTTTCTTCCTTTCATCTTTTACTTACCTTTCCCCGCAGGGAGAGGGTCTGGATGAGGGGCAACAGAGAGGAGGAAGATGCGAATATATAAAATTGTTTTAATCTTTTTCCTCTCTGTCTTTACCCTTTTTGCTGCCCAGAAAGAGACCCCATATGTTGAAGGTGAAGTTATTGTTAAGTTTACTTCTCCTGATATAAAACCAGAATATCATCCTAAAGTCCGTTCATTAAATTTAAGGAGTGTAAGAAAGTATAATTCTTTTCCTTCAATACATCAATTTAAAATTCCCTCGGGGCTTGATACGAAAAAGGTTATTGAGGAACTTTCTTCTGACCCTGATGTTTTATATGCAGAGCCAAACTATATATATTCTGCACTTTTAGAGCCCAATGATGAGTATTATCCAAGTCAGTGGGGACTTCCAAAGATAAATGCACCTTCTGCGTGGGAAAAAACAACAGGTAGCAGTGAAGTTATCATAGCAGTGATTGATACAGGTGTTAAGTATGACCATCCAGACCTTTCTGATAATATCTGGACTGACAGTGAGAGCAACCCAGGATATAACGCAATAAAAAACAATGCTGACCCTATGGATGACCACAGTCATGGTACACACTGTTCAGGTATCATAGGGGCAGTGGGTAATAATAATACCGGTGTATGTGGTGTTAACTGGAATGTGAAGATTATGGCACTTAAGTTTCTTGATGCATCGGGGAATGGAACACTCGCGGATGCAATAGAGTGTATTGACTATGTAATAAGAAGAAAGGATGAAGGAGAAAATGTAGTGGCAATAAGTAATTCCTGGGGTGGTTATACATACAGCAGTGCACTTTATGAAGCAATAGCACGACTGGCAGAAAAAGGAGTGTTGTTTATTGCAGCCGCAGGTAATTCCAGTAGAGACAATGATATTACTCCTTTATACCCTGCAAGTTATAACCTGCCCAATGTCATCTCTGTGGCAAGCAGTGATGTAAATGATAACCGTTCATATTTCTCAAACTATGGCAGGACAAGGGTACATATAGCAGCACCTGGTTCATCTATATACAGTACAATACCTTCAGGATATGGTTACAAAAGTGGAACCTCTATGGCAACGCCTTTTGTTGCAGGTGTTGCAGGACTTATATCTTCATATACAGGGAAGAAAGATGCAATAGAACTTAAAGATATAATAATTAAAGGTATTACACGACTACCGCAGTGGACAAATCTTACAATTACAGGTGGACGGCTTAATGCAGATGAGTCGTTGAGGGTTGCTACACTTCCTGACTATGTATTACCTGTTAAAAATTTTAGTGCAGAAAAGGTATCAGGAGGGGTTTACCTTACATGGGAATTTCCTTCTGGTGCAAACTATGTAATTATAAGAAGAGGAGATGAAACATTTCCTTCACACTGGGAAGAAGGGACACCAGTATATACAGGAACTGGTAATTCCTTTACAGATGAAGAGATTGAGGAAGGAAAGGCATACTATTATACAATATGGGCTTACTATGGCTCTTTACAGCAGATTGAAGAAGATAAGATATCTCCAGCAGGTTATACTTATACAAACTCTCCTCCTTTAAGACCTGAATGTATGAGCCCTTCAGATGGAGCAGAGAATATCTCCCTAACGCCGCTTCTTAGAGCAACCGGTTTTGTTGACCCTGATAATGACCTTCATAATGCGAGTCAATGGCAGATAGCAAGAAACAGTAACTTTTCAACTGTTGTATGGAACAGTACAACCTCTCCGGTGACAGAGATAACCGTCCCTTCAAGGACGCTTTCTTATAATACTAAATACTACTGGCGCGTAAGGTATAAGGATGAAAAAGAAAACTGGAGTGAGTGGGCAGTTCCTTATACTTTTACTACAGAAGAGGGTTCTTCAGGTGGTGGTGGAGGAGGTGGTGGGTGTTTTATAGCAACTGCTGTCTTTGGCTCTCCTTATGAAAGACATGTTCAGATATTCAGAGAATTCAGAGATAGAAAATTACTTAAAACAAAACAAGGTAGAGTATTTGTCAGATGGTATTACAGACATAGTCCAAAATATGCTGATATAATAAGAAAGAGACCTTTCTTGAAGTTTATAGCGAGAGTTTTTCTTGTTCCTCTTTCATATATCCTGCATTTCTTTGTGAAATGAAATATACAACACTTTATAAGAAACATATTGAAGCAGGTGCGAAAGTTATAGAATTCGCTGGTTTTGCATTACCTCTTCAGTATGCAGGTATTATAAAAGAACATTTATGGTGTAGAAATAGTTGTTCTATTTTTGATACTTCCCATATGACAAAATTCTTCTTGAAAGGTAAAAATATCTCATTAGAAATGAGTAATATCTTGACGATAAGTGTAAATAGTATGGAAACAGGACAATGTAGATATTGTTTTATTCTTAATGAAAGAGGTGGTATTATTGATGATGTTGTTGTCTATAAATTTTCTGATGAAGAGTATATGGTTGTCAGTAATGCATCAACAAAAGAAAAAGTGAAAAAATGGTATACTACACATACAAGAGAAATAGAGATTCAAGATGCAGACATTTATTTTGACAAAATAGATGTTCAGGGACCACTTTCTAAAGATGTTCTAAAGGATATATTCAAGATAGACCTTTCCTCTCTTTCATTTTACAGATTTGGGAAATTTGATATTTCAAAAAAGGAAGTAATTGTGAGTTATAGTGGATACACAGGAGGAAGAGGATATGAGATATATGTAGCAAAAGAAGATACAGAGGAATTATGGAACTTACTTCTTCAGGATAAGAGGGTTCAACCAGCAGGACTTGGTGCGAGGGATTCTTTACGTCTTGAGGCAGGACTACCTCTTTATGGTAATGAACTTGATGAAGAAACAACACCTTTTGAGGCAGGAATGGAAAAGTTCATTGATTTCAGTCATGACTTTATAGGAAAAAATGCATTGGAATTCAGCAAACCACAGAAAAAGATAGTATATTTTATTTCTGAAACACGTCAGTCCCCAAGGCATGGGTATAAGATATTTATTGAGGATATAGAAGCAGGATATGTTACAAGCGGGTGTTTCTCTCCTTCTTTACAAAAGGGAATAGGGATTGGATATATAAAAAAGGGATTTACAACACCTGAAATAGCATATGTTTCAGACAGATGTGTTAAAATAATATGTTCTATTGTTTCTAAAGGATATTTTAAAAAACTTATAGGAATAAGAAGATAAAGAGGAGATAGTATGGAAGTAAGAAAAGGTATTTTTTATACAAAAGAACATGAATGGTTGAAAGTAGAAGGAAATAAAGGACTTGTAGGAATAACGGAGTATGCAGTACATACACTGGGAGATATTACATTTGTTGAAATTTCACCTTTAGAAACGGTTGTCTCACAATTTGGAAAGATGGGTACAGTTGAATCAGTTAAGGCAGCATCTGATATATTCAGTCCTGTTTCAGGGAAGATAATAGCAGTGAATGAAAAATTATCTAATTCCCCTGAAATACTTAATACCTCTCCTTATGATGATGGCTGGCTTGCAGTGATAGAGATAAGTAGTCCTGATGAAGTAAAAAACCTTATGACATCAGAACAGTATATGGAATATATAGAAAATCTATGAATTACACACCACATACAGAAGAAGAAGTCAGACAGATGCTTTTAGAGATAGGGGTTGCCTCTATAGATGACCTTTTTGCTGATATTACTGCAGAGTTAAAACCCCGTTCTTTCAATCTTCCATCTGGTAAGTCAGAGGCAGAGGTTATAAACCATCTTAAATATCTCGCATCAAGGAACTCCACATCCCTGATAAATTTTATTGGTGCTGGTTTTTACAATCATTATATACCTGCTGCTGTGGATGCAATAGTATCACTTCCTGAATTTTATACTGCCTATACTCCATATCAGCCGGAGGCATCTCAGGGATGGCTTCAAGCAATTTATGAGTACCAGACAGCGATATGTACTCTTACAGATATGGAGGTTGCTAATGCTTCTTTATATGATGGAGGAACAGCCCTTTATGAAGCATGTATGATGGCTATGCGGATTAACGGAAGGAATAAGATAGTTGTGGATGAAGGAGTAAATTTAATATACTGGACGATGATACAGTGTTATATTTCCAATCTATCTCTTGAAGTGGTGAAAATTCCTGTGAAAGATTTTAGTGTGGATAGAGAAAAATTATTTTCTGCGCTGGATGAAAAAACCTCAGCAGTTGTTCTACAGAATCCAAACTTTTTCGGCTGTATAGATGACTTTTCTGATATTGTGGAGTATGCACATAGTAAGGGTATAGTTGTAATCTCTTCTATCTATCCATTATCTCTCGGACTTTTAAAAACACCGGGAGAAATGGGGGTTGATATTACTGTAGGAGAAGGGCAATCATTGGGTATCCCTCTTTCATTCGGGGGTCCATATCTCGGATTCATTGCTACGAAAAAAGAATATGTAAGAAAGATGCCCGGTCGTATTGTAGGTAAAACAGTTGATAGAAAAGGCAGGGATAGTTATGTATTGACCTTGCAGGCACGGGAGCAACATATAAGAAGAGAAAAAGCAACGTCCAATATATGTTCTAATGAAGCATTGTGTGCTCTCCGGGCAGTTGTATATCTTACTCTGCTCGGTAAAGAAGGGCTTAAGGAACTTGCACAACTTAACCTTGACAAAGCAGAATTTGCGAGGACACAATTGGAGAAGATACCGAATGTAAAAGTATTTAGAGGTAAACTAACTTTCAATGAATTCCCTGTAATTTTGCCGGTAAGGGCAGATGTAGTGGTAAATAAAATGATTGCTAAAGGGTTTGCACCTGGTTTCCCACTGGGTAGATATTATAAAGGTATGGAGAAAAATCTTCTTATAGCAGTAACAGAACAGAGAACAAAAGAAGAGATTGTAAAGTTTGCTGAAAGTATGGAGGCAGTATTATGCAGGTAATTTTTGAGAAAGGGAAGAAGGGTAGAAGAGGGTTTAAGATACAGAAGAGTGATGTCACTGTAAAAGCACATATCCCTGAGAACTTTAAAAGGAAGACAGATAATGGTCTGCCTGAGGTTTCAGAACTGGATGTTATAAGGCATTATACCTCTTTAGCGAATAAAAACTTCTGTGTGGATACAAATTTTTATCCACTCGGTTCCTGTACAATGAAGTATAACCCAAAGTTTACAGAAGTATGTGCTTCTCTTCCTGGTTTTAGAGACCTTCATCCCTTACTACCACAACTTTCAGGAGGAGGAATACTTACACAGGGGGCACTTGAACTTTTATACCATATGGAACAACTTCTGTGTGAGATTACCGGTATGGATGGTTTTACAATGCAACCACTTGCAGGAGCACATGGTGAACTTACAGGAACTATGCTAATTGCTGCTTATCACCGTGCAAAGGGAAATAAAAAGAAGTATATAATAGTCCCTGACTCTTCGCACGGCACAAATCCTGCAAGTGCAGCAATTGCCGGTTATGATGTAATAGTGGTTCCTTCTGATAATACAGGGGATATGGATATTAATGAATATAAGAAGCATCTTAACGAGGATGTTGCAGGTGTTATGCTTACATGTCCTAATACTCTCGGGATATTCAATCCTCATATAAAAGAGATATGTGATATGGCACATAAGGTTGATGCACTTATGTATTATGATGGGGCTAATCTTAATGCGATATTGGGAAAACTACGACCAGGAGATGTTGGATTTGATATAGTCCATCTTAACCTACATAAAACATTTGCTACTCCTCATGGAGGTGGAGGTCCTGGTGCTGGTCCTGTGGGTGTGAAAGAACACCTTTGTAAATATCTGCCGATATCAAAGGTTGTTTTAAGAACAGATGGTACCTATTTTCTTGACTATCACTATCCTGAATCCATTGGATATATTGCACCTTTTTACGGTAATTTTGGTGTGATAGTTAAGGCATATGCATATATCCTTCTACTCGGTAGAGAAGGGCTTATAGATGCAGCAGAAAAAGCGGTGTTGAATGCTAACTATGTAAAAGAAAAGCTTAAAAAGTATTATAAACTGCCTTATAATAAAAAGTGTATGCATGAATGTGTATTTTCTGCAGAATGGCAGAAAGAAAGGGGTGTAAGTGCCCTTGATATAGCAAAATTTCTTATAGATATGGGGATACATCCACCAACAGTATATTTCCCTTTGGTAGTTAAAGAAGCCCTTATGATTGAACCCACAGAAACGGAGAGTAAAGATACACTGGACCATTTCATTTCTGTAATGATAGAAGCAGCAGAACTTGCTGAAAAACATCCTGAAAGATTTGCAGAATTTCCTGAAAGCACCCCTGTAAGTAGACCGGATGAAGTAAAGGCAGTGAAGGACTTGAATTTAAGGTGGTATGCAGAATGAATGTCTGGCGGTTTATCTATTCTGGTTATTCTAATCCTTTTAATAATATGGCAATGGATATGGCAATGGTTGATATATACCAGAGGGAGAGGGTTCCTATCTTCAGAATATATGGATGGTGTCCTTACAGTTTCAGTGTTGGATATTCTCAAAAAATGAATGAGGTTCTTGATATTACTGCCTGCATAAAGGATGGTATCTCTTTTGTTCGTAGACCAACTGGTGGTGGTATTATATATCATGGAAATGAAGTAACATATTCAGTTGTTTTATCTTCTGAAGATATTGGTATGCCCTCTACTGTAAAAGGATGTTATAAAAAAATCTGCGCTTTTATTTTCAATGCATACTGTCATTACGGACTCAGACCTATTTTTGCTATTGACAGTGGACAGATAAAGAAAGAAAAATCAACACTATGTTTTGCTTCATTTGAGGACTATGACATACTTATCAATGGGAAGAAGATAGGTGGTAATGCACAGAAAAGGCACAAAGGTATAATAATGCAGCATGGTTCAATACCTCTTTCTCTCAACTATACACCAGTACTGAAATATCTTAAAGAAAAGGTATATCTTTCTTCACAGAGAACGACAGATTTGATTACAGAGACAGGGAAAGAAGTATCTTTTGACGAGTTTAGAGACATACTGAAAATAAGCTTCATAGAGACATTTGGAGTGCAATTAAAGGAGGGTTCTTTGACCTCAGAAGAGGAGAAGATTGTGAAGGCATATGAAGAACAACTTATACAAGAAAAAAATAACGTTATCAGAGATAGTTAAGACAGAAAAGATATTGAGGGAGATGAACCTTCACTCTGTATGTGAAGAAAGCAGGTGTCCCAATATATCTGAATGTTTCAAAAAAAATGTAGTAACATTTTTAATATTGGGCGATATCTGTACGAGAAACTGCCAATTCTGCAGTGTAAAGAAGGGGATTCCATTACCAGTGGATGAAGAAGAACCTTTAAGGGTTGCTAAAGCAGTAGAGATATTGGGTATGGAATATGTTGTTATAACGAGTGTAACCAGAGATGACCTTCCTGATAGTGGTGCAGGTGTTTTTAAAGCCACTGTAGAGGAGATAAAAAAGACCAGTTGTATGAGCAAGATAGAAGTGCTAATTCCTGATTTTAATGGTGATGAAAAAGCGATATTGACAGTGCTTGATACATTCCCGGATGTTATTTCGCACAATATAGAAACGGTTGAACGTCTATATCCTGTATTAAGAGATAGAGCGGATTACAAAAGGTCACTCGGTGTATTGAAAAAGATAAAGAAACTAAACCCAGAACAGAAAATAAAATCAGGAATTATGATAGGACTGGGAGAAACAGAAGATGAAATTATGGAAACGATGAAAGATATTTCATCTACTGGTTGTGATTTCTTCAGTATAGGGCAGTATCTTGCACCACAGAAGGCAGGTTTTACTGTTCAGAGATATTACAAACCTGAAGAGTTTGAATACTATAAGGAAAAGGCAAAGGAAGCAGGATTCAGATATGTTGAAAGTGGCATATATGTCCGTACCTCTTATAATGCTACAGCATATTTTTAATTATTTGTATAAAAGCAGAAGTTGCAGGTAAGAGAAAAATTTTTATTCAATTACAGATACCTCTATCACCCTTATCTTTTTCCATCTACCTGTAAGAAAACGGAAAAGGAATGTAAAACCAAGTATTATTACATACATTGTAGCAATTACCCATACTAAATATATATCACGTTTGAATATAAAAATTGCGAGATATGAAGGTATGATGAGAATAAAGGTAGATATAATAAACATTGATTTAACTATATATCTTGTGTCTCCTGCACCTTTTAATGCAGAAGAAAAGATAATATTCATAGTATCAAAAAGAGAATAAAAAGCAACAAACCTTAAAAGTATTATGGCTATCCTGTGTATTTCCGAAAAGTCATTGTTATATATACGAGGAGTGAAGGGTTTTATAAAGATATCAGGTAGAGCAACATAGAAAAGAGCTATAAGTCCCATATAAAGAAAAGTAAGATGGAATCCGGTATATGTACTTTTTTCGGCTAAAGAGGGATTATTTTTACCTAAATTCTGTCCTACAAGTATACTTACACCTATCCCAATCCCTATCATAGGCATAAATGCAATGGCATTGATATTAAAAGCGATATTGGTTGCTGTCAGTGGAACAAGCCCCAACCTTCCAATGAAAATTAAAAAGAGAGAAAATCCAGCCATATCCACAAACCACTGGATACCGCTGGGCAGTCCAAAGTGTAAGAGCCGTTTGAATAGAAACAGGTCAAGCCCTTTGTTTTTTCTCGTTTCATAGATTGAATTAAAGTCCTCTTTTAAAAAGAGCAGCAGATATATAATGAAGACAATAAATGTTGCAATTACTGTGGCAATACCAGCGCCTTTTATTCCCATCTCAGGGAAACCCCATCTGCCAAATATCATGCAGTAGTCCAGGAGTATATTTATTCCTGTCTGCAGGAAACTTAACCACATAACAGGTAGGGTATGTCCTATACCCGAGAAGAAACTAGCGATAGAAGATGATGCTATTGCAGGAAAACCACCGAGGCATAGGATTCTGAAATATAACGCTTCAAGATGTGCTATCTCTGGTGGATGTCCTGCGAGAGTAAAAAATAAATCAGCAAAAGGAATTAGGAGAATTAAAAGAGTACCACCTATAATCCCTGAGTATATACCCTGCCAGGTAATCTTTCCTATCCTGCCAAACATCTTTGCTCCATAATACTGTGCAACAAAGGTACCTACAAATGAAGCAGTTCCTGTGAATATACTTGTGATGGTACCATTAAGTAGACCTGCAGGAAGTGCAGATGCAATAGCAGATGTAGAATACCAGGAGAGGAATAACCTGTCAACAAAGTGCTGGATGGTCCAGGCACTTGTACTCAATATAAGAGGAAATGATATAGAAAGAAGTTCTTTATATCCACCATTTCCATTCCATCTTTTATATAAAGCAGACAAAAGTTTCTTCATATATCTTCCCCTTCCATTTTTTTCTGGTAATCTAAAGTTTCTTTAGAGGTTTCTCTAAGGAAAGTTAGATGAAAGACCGGTACATATTCTTTCTATAATATACCTCTTTAAGATTTCAGGAGAAAGAGAGAAGAAATAAAAATTTGACAAAAAATATATTTTAAGTATAAATAAATATACATAAAGAGGAGAAAAAATGAAAACAGAGGTTCTATACAAAAAGATAAAAGAAGAGATTAAGGATAATATCCGTAAAGGTATTTTAAAACCCGGAGAAAGGATTCCTTCTATTATTCAGTTATCTCACCAGTTTAAGGTTAGTACTATCACTATTAAACAGGCAGTTCAGGAACTTGTTAAAGAAGGATATTTACGAACACAGGGAAGTAAAGGAACATTTATCAACTCCCTAAGGCATAATACACGTCTTATCGGAGTGGTTCTTTATTCATCTCCAGGTGAGAACATATTTTTAGGAGAGATTTTCAGTGGCATAGAAAAAGAGGCATCTATTAATGACTACCATATCCTTCTTTTTAACACGGATTGTAATACAGAAAAAGAGATTCGTTATCTAAGGGAGATATATGAAAGAAATGTTGAAGGATTGATTTACGCACCTTTTACATCTGAGACACCTTCTGTTCCGATCCTTAACGAATTTAGAAAGCATCATATCCCTGTAGTGCTGCTGGATATCAATGTTAATAACTTTGATGGTGACCATGTGGGGATAAACAATGTAAGTGGTGGGTTTGATGCTACGGAATATCTTATAAAAAAAGGACATACAAAGATAGGGATATTTTTAGGCAGACAGGATATAAGTAATATGAGGGATAGATATAATGGATATCTTAAAGCATTAAAAAATTACGGGATTGAGCATAACCGCCTCTATGTAAAGATGCATACATACCAGAAATTTTATGAAGAGATGGGATATACCTGTGGACTGGAGATATTAAACTTAAAAGACCCACCAACAGCGATATTCTGTACCAGTGATGCGATGGCTGTAGGGCTTTATAAGATATGCAGTGAAATGAATATACGTATCCCGGAAGATATTTCCATAGTGGGTTTTGATAATCTTATAATCAGTGATTACCTTATGCCTCCTTTAACAACCATAAATCCGGGTAAGAAAAAGATGGGAGAAGAAGCAGTAAAACTTCTTATGGACAGGATAAAAGGACATAGCAGCAATACACAGAATAAAATTCTTCCTCATGTTTTAATAGAAAGGGGTTCTGTATCTCATTTAGACACAAATATAGAGATAAAAAAATAACTTTCCAAAGGAGGTTTAAAAATGAGAGTAGTTCAAAAATGTTTTGTTTTTTTTCTTTTTATGTCCTGTATATATCTTTTTTCCAATGGCAATGTTTCTCTTATGGAAGGTTCTTTTTATGAAGAGGCAGATGAATATCCTTATATTGTAGGTACAGGAAAGATAAAGTACATAGTAATTCCAGGTCCTGACAAGGCAGGTGTATCCTGGAGTAATTTTGAAGAAGGGGACTACTATTTATATCTTCAGGTAAGGACCTCTTCATTTGGACAATCACTCAGACAGGCATATACAGTTGAGGTGGATGGGCAACAGATTCCTGTGGAATACTCTGGCTGGCCTGAATTTATATCAAAGAAAGAAGGTGTGACATGGGGATGGATAAAATCAACATTTCCTGTATCTTTAAAAAATAACTCAAAGGTTATAATTAAGGGGAATACTCAATGGCTTATGATAACTTCACTTATGTTAAAGCCCACACCTACTACACTTTCAAAACAGAAAACACTTACTGACTGGTCAGATGTTAAACCAGTACGGCTTCCTACATTTTATGGTGATGAACAGCGTCTTGCACAGGAGATAGAAGGGGTTTATATAACAAATGATGATAAATACATTTATATTCTTATAGATGGTTATAGAGGAGTAAAAAGAGAGGAAAACCCTATGTTTGTTGCTTATGAGAAGAGGAAGTTTGTTAAAGGGGATTCCCTTTCATTCCACCATACACTATACTCATGGAAGATATATCTTACCACCGAAGAACTTTCTGACTATACAATATACTTTTCCAGAGATGCAAACAATAATATATCCTGCAGTGAAAAAGATGTTATATTTAAAGAACATCCTGGCTATCTTGAGATAGGAATTCCTCTTACTTTTATCAATTCACCTGCGGTAGGGATAGGTATCCACAGTTCAATGGTTGGTTTTACTGATGAGAATATGGCAAACACAGAGGCAGGAAACTTCTGGCCTGCAGGTGGACAGATGTATACCTATCTTGTTAAAGGTGTTATATCTGAAAAGAAGGAAGAGATAAGAGATACAGGGATAACCTGTATAGTAGAGGATGTGGAGCCACGGATTGCAATAATAAGATGGAAGAGTTCTGTAAAGACAGATGCAGTGATAAGATATGGAAAATCTCCTGATAGGATGGACAAAACACTTACTATAGAAGAAAAGATAAAGGAAGGTGCTTTCACACTTGTTTATCTTGAGCCAGCGGCAGAATACTATTTTGAGATAGAAGGGCAGGACTATTACGGAAAGACAAAGAAAGTAAAAGGGAGTTTTACTACCCCTAAAGCAAAAGAGAAGAAAGATGACTACTGGTTAAGGGTAAAAGGAAGTTATGTAGTGGATAGTGAAGGGTATCCATATCTTATTGGTGCACAGAACCAGGTGATAAATATTATGAATAAGGAATATCGGTTAGAGGAGGAACACTTCGGAACACCTGTATTTTACAACCATGCGAGATATTACAGACATCTTGGACTGAATACCATACGGCTTGCCTTTAATCTATTCCCTTTTGATAGAGATAAGGAGACCAGCAGGGACTATTACCATCTTTACGGGGCAGAGTTTTTTCTGGAAAAGGTTATTGCTCCAGCAGTCCAGCAGGTAGTAGATGCAGGGATGTATGTTGTTCTGGACTGCCATGACTATCCAAAGACAACAGAAGAGGCACAGGAGATGATTGCCTTCTGGGAACTCATTGCAAAGAGATTTGCTGATGAACCGAGGATTGCCGCCTATGAACTTTGGAATGAGCCCAACTGGCCTGGACTCGGATTAAATCCTGCAGCAGCAGAACCACTAAGGAAGTGGTACAAGGAAGCAATCTCCCGTATAAGAAAGTATGACAGAAGACATATTATTATTGTTGCTGACTGGAATGCTGCATGGGGCTGGGCAACAGAGAGCCAGTGGGCACCTATAAACTTTACAGAAGGGCTTGACCCTGAATGTAAACAGGTTCTGTATAACAAGCATATTGCAAAAGACCATACCAATGAACACTTTATGGCAGGAGGGGTGGACAGGGTAAGGAAGAGGTATAATATCCCGTTTATCTTTGGTGAGGTAGAGATAGGGCAGCGGTTGATGACTGAAGAAGGAATGAGATTTTTCATTGAATACCTTGCGAGGTCTAACTGTTATGGTGCGATGTTCTGGGGTGGTGTATATAGTGTTTACAACACAGCGAGTTCCTATGTTCATATATGGAAGAATAGAAGGGACTGTTTTTCTCCACCAAAATGGGAGCCAAAAACAAAGGATGAGATATCTTACTATAGAAAAGAACCAGCAGGGTTGAAGATTACACCTAATGCTGGCACCTATCAATTAGCAGTCCATGAAGGTGCAGTAGTGGAGAATGACCGGCTGGTAATCAAGGAAGAAGGTAAGGGTGGATACTTTACCATAAAGATTAATCCAGGAAGATACAAGATATACATACAGGCAAGGACAAGAAAGACAGGACCTGAAAACTACTGTCTTAAAATAAATGGTGAAAAGGTAGAACTCGTAAGGGACTGGACATATGAAGAGATTGATACAGAAGGCCGTGTTGTCTTCGGGTATCTTTCAGCGGGACCCTTGGAACTCTCTTTGGATACAACTATTGAAATTACTGGAAACTATGGTACAATTAATTGTATAATAAGAAATATCTGGATTACTCCAATAATAGAATAAATAAAAGGAGGAATTTTATGTACAGGATAGGAAAAGAAGAGGCAAAGGCAGTAGAAAGGATAATAAAGAAAGGGCAACTTTTCCGTGTAATCTCTAAGGGAGAAAGTGAATGCCAAAAATTTGAGAGAGAATGGGCGAAGAAGATTGGCTCAAAGTACGCTCTCTTAATGTCAGGTGGCGGTACTGCTGCCTTAATCTGTGGACTTGTAGGAGTGGATATAGGGCCTGGTGATGAGGTATTAATCCCTTCTTATACTTTTATGGCAACAGCAACCGCAGTGCTTATGGTAGGTGCTATTCCTGTGGTTGTGGAGGTTGATGATACCTGCACGATGGACCCTTCTGATATGGAGAAGAAAATCACAAAGAATACAAAATGTGTAATACCTGTACATATGGTGGGGCTTCCATCTGATATGGAAAGGATAGTATCAGTAGCGAAAAAGTATAACCTTAAAGTAGTAGAGGATGTCTGTCAGGCAGTAGGTGGTAGTTATAAAGGTAAACGGCTGGGTACTTGGGGAGATGTGGGTGCTTATAGTTTCAATCATTTTAAGGTATTAAGTTGTGGAGAAGGAGGAGGGATTGTAACAGATGACAGGACTATCTATGAAAAAGCAAGCATCTTCCATGATAGCGGGACTGCCTTCAGACCGTATGCAGGGGAGTTCTCAATTCCTATATTTTTAGGGCTACAGTTTAGAGCGAGCGAGATTATGGGAGCGATTATGCGGGTACAGTGCAAACGGCTTGATGGAATTTTAAGGGACCTAAGAAAGAACAAGAAAAGGATTATGGAGGAATTATCAAAGGTTCCGGGTGTGAGTTTTGCTCGTTCCAATGATATAAAAGGTGACTGTGGAGTAGTAATACCATTCAGATTTGAAAGTCCAGAAGTAGCAAAGAAATTTACAGAAGCCGGCTGGGGATACAGACCCATAGATTCAGCAAAACATGTATGGTTTGACTGGAAACCAGTGGTAGAAAAGAGGGTATGGCACAGAGATAGTTTAAATCCTTACAATCTCCCTGAGAACAGGGACTTAAGGAAGGACTTTACAAAAGAGATGTATCCGAAATCCATAGAACACTTAAGTAGAACTGTCTTTGTCTGGGTAAAGCCGGACTGGAAAGAAAAAGAGATAAAAGAAAATATCAAAAGAATGAAGAAGGCAATAGAGGAGGCATACAAACAATGAAGATGAAGTTTTTTGATGTGAATCTATGTATCGGGAAAAACCCGACCAGTGGTATAGTTGTGGATGTGGATGAGATACTCTGTAAGATGAAAGAACTGAATATTGAAAAAGCGGTTGTGTATCATATACTGCAGAGGTATGCACATCCTGTGGATGCATATAAATTTCTCATTAATGCAATAGAAGGGAAAGATGCACTGTACGGGATAGTACCCGTACTTCCAACATCCACAGAAGAGATGGAAAAGATAGATTTTAAGGTATTCAAAAAACATAAGATAGTGGGTTGCGCATTTCTTCCACGGGTTCATAGATATGTCTTCCATACAGATGTTGTTGGAGATATCCTGTCAGAACTTGAAGCGAGAAACTTCCCTGTCTTTCTTGATATGATGGCTGAGTTTCTGATAGGTGGATTTTCTTATGACATCAGGGACTTATACAACACTCTCGTGGACTTTCCTAAACTCACCTTGATACTCTATAACCTCGGCATCTGGAACAGTGACAGATATACCTGGCCATTGCTTGAGAAGTATGAGAATGTGTATTTGGAGTCAAGTTTGGTATCTCTGTGGGAAGGAGGGATGGAAGAGGCAGTGAAGAAGTTTGGGGCAGAGAGGATAGTTTTTGGTACTGGTTTTCCTGATAGATATATGGAGTCCCCACTGCTAAAACTTGTCCATGCAGAGATATCAGAAGAGGACAAAGAAAAGATTGCCTATAAGAATATAGAACACCTTATAGGGAGGATAAGATATGAATAAACTCTGGAAGGAATTTCTTGAAAAAGGGAAACTTGATGACTGTCCGATAATAGATATGCATGCCCATATGGGTTTTTTCTATGGGAGTCATATACCATATGCATATCCTGAGAAGGTTATACAGAGGATGGAACGGGCAGGGGTAAAATTATCAATAGTTATCCCTAACCTTGCACTTTATGACCCTGATGGAGCCAACAGGCATACCATTGAGGTTGTGGAAAGATATCCTGAAAGATTTAAGGGCTATTGTGCAATAAACCCCAACTACCCTGATGTGATAAAAAAAGACCTTGAAAGTTATGAAAAATATACACACATATACAAGGGTTTTAAACTCCTTTCTGATTACCATCTGGTAGCACTCTCAGATGAAAGATACAGGATGGTCTTTGAATATGCGGATAGCAACGGGTCTATTATCCTTGCGCATACCTGGGCGAGGAGTATATATGATGGTTCTGAAGAGGTAGAAAAGATACTTAAAAAATATAAAAAGATAAGGTTTATTGCCGGGCATTCACTCCACGACTGGGATAAGATGATAGAGTTTGTGAAGACATATGATAATGTCTATATTGATTTGTGTGCGGTCCTTGATGACAGGGGTCCACTGGAGAAGTTTGTAGATGCATTGGGTGCGGACAGAATCCTTTACGGTACTGACTTCCCATGGTTTGACCACCACTACTATATCGGTGCTGTACTGGGTTCCGGTATATCTGAAGAGGACAGCAGAAAGATATTCTATAAGAACGCAGAAAAACTTTTCTCTGTGAAAGTATCCTGAAAGAAAATTCCTCTTGACAAAAAAAGGATAGTGTGGTATAAAAATAATGGTAATGGATATGAATAAGTATATACAAATATGTAATATAAAAAGAGTTTTTCACCTGTTTTCCCATTCACAGGATATTCCTGTGGATGATTACATAGATAAAATAAAAAATGGAGGTGTGAGATGAGAAGGAAGGGATTTACTTTAATAGAATTGCTGGTTGTGGTGGCAATCATTGCAATACTTGCAGCGATGTTGCTACCTGCACTTTCTCAGGCGAGGGAAAAGGCAAGGCAGGCGGCATGTATGAATAACCTGAAGCAGTTAGGACTTGCCTGTATGATGTATGCTGAGGACTATGAGGGCTGGGTTCCTTTACCCAAACAACTGCATAACCAGAGTATTCAGTGGTATCGTGCACTCGGATTGTTAGGTTATGTATCTGCTAACCCTGCAGATGGTATGAACTGGAAACTTATGACCTGTCCAACACGACTGGTTGGGTTAGGGGCAAGTTTAGGAGTTGGACCAAATAAAATATCTGGATACGGTATGAACTGGAACTTTGCTGTTGTATGGAATACTTCTTATATTACGAATAGAGAAGTATGGATGAGACATTTCAATACGAGGAAATGGACAAAATTAAGTCAGAAGGTATTTTTAGGAGATAGCGCACACCAGTGGGATTCAGACCCACCCTGTGGAATAGGAGGGTCTTCTGCAGATAGATGGAGATTTGAAGTAAGAAACAGGCATGAGCTTTGTGCCAGACATTCAGGTGGTGCTAATATCCTTTTTGCTGACATTCATGTGGAGTTTGTTACCCCTAACCAGAAGGGCTGGGATTACTACGAGCCAGGTGCATGGCGGCTGGGTGATTATTAATATGATATATGATAAAGTGTGAGAGAAGGGGATTTACACTTATTGAGTTGCTGGTGGTTATTGCAATCATTGCGATACTCGCAGCCCTGCTTCTGCCAGCATTAGCGCGGGCGCGGGAACAGGCAAGAAGGGCTGTCTGTATCTCCAACCTGAAACAACTCGGGCTGGCATTCCATATGTATGCACAGGACTTTGGTGAGAATTTTCCATACCTTTATTCTATGGGACATATCGGATATACTGCCACTGCATCTTTAAATCTGCTTACAGGTCTTGTGTATGCCTCTGGAGCAAGTGCAGGACAGCCGAGGACAGTCCAGTATATCAACACACATAAGTTATTTATCTGTCCGAGTTCTGCATATGAGGTTGGTAATATCCCTTCACTTTTAAGGAAGGACACCTGTTCATATTTCTATGCACCAGGACTTCATCAACAGACATCTTCAGAGAGTGCAATTATGTCAGATATTTCTTCGCTCCCTGGCAGTGTACCACCCATGCGACTTGATGTTAATTCCTGTAACCACGGAACAGATGGGATAAATGTTCTTTATGTAAGGGGCAATGCAAAATGGGTAAGCAGTGTACGGATAGGTGATGACTGGTATGTACCATTGGACCAGGTCCCTAACCAGGCATTTACAAACTACTGGGGAGCACTGACAAGGTTGGTAGACCCGAGTGATACGACATTCTGGACTGCTTATGATACTTATTAAGAAAGTTATTTATAAATAAACCACCTTACCAGACCTGACTGACTTTTTTATAGCGAGACAGACCTTTAATGCATAAAGCCCTGCTTCACTATCAACAGCAGGAATTTGTTTTCTTTTTATACAATCAACGAAGTGTTTAATCTCATCCTTAAATCCATCTGCATCAGGAAAGGTCTTTTTATGTATACTGGATGGACTCTCTCTTTTTATATACTCTAAATACTTCGGACTATCAAAAGGACCTTTGACCTCACAGACCACCTTTTCAGTAGATATCATAACCTCTTCTTTTGCAAATCCCCACTCTGAAAGGTATCCACTACCTATAGATGCAACCCCTCCATTTTTGAATCTCATTACAAAAAGTGCTGTGTCAACCTGAGGGGCATACTGATGCATAAAAAGGTTTCCACCCACACCATATACTGACTCAACATCTCCAAAGAAAAAATGCATCAGGTCCACCATATGTACAGCATTCTCTATTACAGGTCCACCACCTGACTTTTCATCCCAGAACCATCCGTTTCCCACCCGTCCCAGTCCAAACTTAACCACAGCACTCTTAGGTACACCGAACTCTTTCTCAAATTTTTCTTTCAGAAACCTGTATGCAGGTGCAAACCTCTTTTTAAATCCTATCAGCAGAATTACTTTATTTTTTTTACATATCTCTATCATCTTTTCACAATCTTTGATGGAAGGAGCCATCGGTTTTTCGCAGAGTATGTGAACCCCTTTTTCTGCACATATCTTTGTAAGATACAGGTGTGTATCAGGAGGTGTGCAGATACTTACACCATCAGGTATTACATTTCTCAGAAGTTCCTCTGAAGAGTTATAACACTTTATGCCATAGTCCTTTTCAACGGACTTCCTTACATCAGGATTAATATCCACTCCACCGACTATCTCCACACCTTTTATTTCACTGTAATGTTCCAGATGTACCTTCCCTATGCCCAGTCCAACCACTGCTACCTTTACAGACATTTTCTTCTCCTTCTTTTGTTATAACTCTTTCAAGAATTTATGCAGTGCCTCATATCCTTTTTTTGCAACATCGCCAGCATCTTTTTGCCAGAGTGCCTTATTGAAAAGTTCTAATGAGTAATAACCTGTATAGCCGGTCTCTATTATCTTTTTTATTATCTTTTTAAGCGGTAGTACTCCATCCCCTGGAAATACCCTGTCTCCATCTGTAAGAACCTCCCTCGGCTTTCCCATAACATCATTTATATGGACAAAAAACAGGTTTTCTTTTGTAAGTCCATCCATATCCTCAAACTTACTTATCCCTGAATAAAAATGGAATGTGTCAAAAAGAATTCCAACATTCTTTTTATCTACTTTCTTCACAATCTCTATTGCAGTTGAAAGAGAACCGAGAAACCTTGCACCAGCAATAAACTCTATTGCCAGCGCCACTCCATACCTTTCTGCAATATCCCCTGCCTTCTGAATGTTCGGGATACACCTTCCATAGTCATCTTCCTTTACTTTATCAGGAAAGTCCGTAGGCACAACGAGGGTAGGAATTTCTAAATACCTGCATATCTCCAGTTTTTCTGTAAACTCTTTTATAACCTCTTTTCTTCTGTTTCCGCTTGTAAGCATAAGGTCTCCCTGTGCACACATACCCACAGGAGATATCCTACACTCTTTCAGAAGTTTTTTTGTTTCAGCAAGTCCATTTTTTTCAATATACACCTTCAACTTGTCAAACCATATCTCTACTGAATTAAACCCTGCGGAAGAGTATGCCTTTATGTCCTCTTCAAAGTTTGATTCCATTGTTGTTGCCTGGTTGATAGCAAATTTTATTTTGCTCATTGTCTCTCCTTTTTCCACTTTTCCCCTCTCCCTTGAGGGGAGAGAGGTAGGGTGAGGGTGAACCTTTACTATAGTTTCTCACCCTCATCTTTCCTTCTCCCTCATAGAGGGATGAACTTTTATTTCCCACTCTTCTTTTTTTATACTTGTATATACTCGTATATTATTTTACTATAAAAAGTCCTTTTTTGCAAATTTATATTGTTTAGTAAAAAAGCAAAAATAAAAAAGAAATCTCCTCCCATATGAGGGGGGAGGAGAATAATTCCTCCCCATATGAGGGGGGAGGAAAAATAGGTGGGGGTGGAAAGTAAAAGCAAAGGTCTCACCCTCACCATCCCCCTCTCCCCTCAAGGGCGAGGGAATAAAAAATTCCTCCCCATATGAGGGGGGAGGAAAAATAGGTGGGGGTGGAGAGTGTAAGTAAAGGTCACACCCTCACCCTTAATCCCCTCCCCTCTGAGGGAGGGGAGAATTAACAGAACCTCTCCCCTCGAGGGAGAGGGAGAAGAGGAAGGAAAATGAGAAAATATATACTGTTTGTAATGTGCCTCTCAACACTACTTAAGGCACAGACACAGAGGATTGTATCACTCGGTCCTTATGCAACAGAAAACCTCTATCTTCTCGGACTTGAAAAACAGATTGTTGGACTTACCATACATGACAGAGAAGAGATAAAAAAAGGAAAAGAGATTATAGGGACACTGCTTGAGCCAAATATAGAAAAGATTGTATCATTGAAACCGGATATAGTGATTGGTTCAAAGGAAGGGAACAGAGCAGAACACATACAGAAACTTAATAATCTCGGAATAAAAACCCTTACACTTGAACAGTTATATACCTTTGATGATATATGTAAAAACTTTTTAACTCTCGCTGAAACATTAAACCATAAAGAAAAAGCAGTAAAAGTTTTAACGGAAGTAGAGGCACGTCTTAAAAAAGTAGAAGAAAAAAGTCAGCATAAGAGAAAGAAAAAAGTATTCTTCATCCTCGGTTTTAAACCACTCTTTACCACAGGGAAAGATACCTATATAAATGAAGCAATTAAATATGCAGGAGGAATAAATATATTTGGTAATGTAAAAAAGAAGTGGTTCTCCTGTAGTATAGAAGAAGTAATAAAGAAGAACCCTGATGTAATTATATTTCTTACAATGGAGGAAGAACAGAAACTTCTATGGGAAAAATTAAAGGATACAAAAGCAGTGAAAAATAAGCAAATATTTTCCATAGAGCCCACAGTGATTGGAAGCCCTACACCACTCAGTTTTGTCCAAACAGTTGAAGATATGCATAAAATGTTATATTCTGAATAGATAATTTTAATTCTTCCCTCCCCATATAAGGGGGGCATAAATTTCCTTCTCCCCTTGCGGGAGAAGGTGAAAGATGAGGGGAATAAAGATCAGGAAAGGTCTCACCCTCCTCTTAATCCCCTCCCCTCTGAGGGAGGGGAAAATTAACAGAACCTCTCCCCCTAAGGGAGAGGTAAAATAAAAAATCCTCCCCATATGAGGGGGAGGAATTAGGCAGGGGTGGAAAGTATAGGAAACTCTCACCCCCACCCTTCCCCTCTCCCCTCAAGGGAGAGGGTGAAAGTAGGGAATGTAGAAAATGAAAACCAAATATCTTGCGGTCTTTCTGTTCTTCATCCTTTCAGTTATTGCAGGGTTATCCCTCGGAACTGAATTCTATACATTACCACGTTTATTCTCTTTATCTGCTGTAGATAAAACAATTCTCTTAAACATACGAGTTCCGAGGGTTCTATGTGCCTTTATCATAGGTGCTGGACTTTCCATCGCAGGGGCTGTCCTGCAGGCAATACTAAAAAATCCACTGGCAGAAAGTTATACGTTAGGTATCTCTGGAGGTGCATCATTAGGAATTGCCTTGGGTTTTATCATTGGAAAAACAGCACTCACTCCATATTTCGCCTTTCTCGGTGCTACTATAAGTATCCTCATAGTGCTTATTACTTCTATTAAAAGACAACTTTCTAATCCAGCAGTGATACTTCTCGGGGTTGCTTTAAACTTCCTGTTCTCTTCTTTTGTGCTTTTTATAATTGCTGTATTAAATAATCAGCAGTTTCAAACAACAATGCTACGGCTTATAGGAGATATATCCTATTTCCCTTCTAATCTTCTATATGGAAGTACCATTATCATCTCACTTATTTCTTTATTTCTCATACTATCCGGTAAGGTCTATGATGTTATATCTATCGGAGACGAAAAGGCAGTATCCATTGGAGTTAACATTGAAAAAGAAAAAAGAATTGCCTTTGTAATGTGCTGTATTATTACAGGGCTGTGTGTATCTCTCGGTGGTATCATTGGATTTGTGGGGCTGGTTATTCCTCATATCACAAGATTTTTCTTTGGACCTTCTCACAGACGGGCTTTAACTGTTAACTTTTTCACAGGTGGTGGCTTTCTCATACTGGCAGATACACTGGCAAGAACTGTAATAATCCCTCTTGAAATACCTGTAGGTGTTATTACAGGACTTTTCGGCGGATTATTCTTTCTCTCCATACTTTTAAAGGGAAGATATAAGGAGATGTGGTAATGTTAAAAGTAGAATGTTTAGAATTTTCATATGGTAAAGATTCTGTATTAAAAGACATCTCCTTTGAAATTAAAAAGGAAGAGTTTTTGGGTATTATTGGACCCAATGGTTCTGGAAAAACAACCCTTATTAAAACACTTGCAGGGATATTAAAATATCAAAAGGGGAAGATATACCTTGAAGGAAAAGAAATAAAGCAATTCAATACCATTGAGTATTCAAGAAAGGTTGCATATCTCCCATCACAGATTGATGTATATTTTTCTTATACAGTTGAAGAGTTTGTTATGATGGGAAGATACCCTTACACTGGAAGATATGGAGAATTTACAACCAAAGACAGAGATATTGTTGAAGAGGTACTGAAGAAGTTTGAAATCAGCCAGTACAGAAAAAGAAAGATATGGGAATTATCGGACGGAGAAAAACAGAGGGTTTTTATCAGTCAGGTAGTTGCCCAGCAGACAGAGATTATTCTTTTAGATGAACCCACATCACACCTTGATATCGGACATAGTTTCAAAATTATGGATACCCTTAGAGAAATCAATAAAAGTGGGACAACTGTAATTGCTGTTCTTCATGACCTTAACCTTGCATCAGAGTACTGTACAAAACTCCTTCTTTTAAGCAAAGGAAAGGTATTTTCAGAAGGTACACCAGAGCAGGTTATAACCTATCAGAACATAGAAAATGTCTATGAAACAAAGGTTCTTGTCTATAAGAATCCTCACTCAGGTAAACCATATGTATTTGGCATCCCTGCTGAAATTTTGATAAAATAAATCTATAAAAAAGGAGACAAGATGGAGAAAATTAGATGGCAAAAGATGTTAGAAGATACAAAAAAATTTTTTACAGCACCTGTTGAGTTATATCAAAATTTTGAAAAAGAAGGTGGTTATTCAGAACCTATTGTTTATACAACCATTATAATACTCATATCTGAACTAATTGTAATTCTTTTGTTTACAATTCTCCATCTTAAACATCTTAAAATTCTTCTGTTCTCAACAAATATGGCTATATCCTTTCTACTTATCCCACTTTTCTTAATCTTTTTCTTTATCTCCACAGTTATACTCCATCTTATCTGGATTGCCCTCGGTTCCAGAGAAAGTTTTGAGACATCTCTGAGATGTACTGCTTCTTTTTCACCACTTATTCCTGCTGGAATTTTAATATCTATTATTCCTTTCTTTGGCAAATGGATTGGCACTTTTGCTTATCTTTTTGCTCTATGTTTTTATATCATTACTGCCAGTGTATATGTCCATAAAATAGATGAAGTAAAAGCCAGAAAAGTGTTTCTAATAATTTTTATAGTAATTACTTTCCTGAAAATTGCCAATCTTATCAGGGCAGAGATAAATGAGAGAAAAACAAAAGAGATGATAAGAAAAATGGAAGAAGATTATCAGAAAAAGATGGAAGAATATGAAAGACAGATGATGGAACAGCAACAAAGAATGTATGAAGAATATCAGAGACAGATGCAACAGAACCAGATACCACAGAATTATCCAGAATCTTCACAATAAAATCTCTGGATTGTTCTCTTTACTTTTATACACCTTGATATTATAATATATATCTTGTAAATGGACCCGTAGCTCAAGGGCAGAGCAGCGGACTCATAATCCGTTGGTTGCTGGTTCGAATCCGGCCGGGTCCATTTTCTTTTTGAGAGAACCAGCAACCAAAAGGGG